>DASQHV010000438.1:0-2479 GCA_035631915.1 Candidatus Acidiferrales bacterium
ACTCGAACGCCGCCTGCGCGACACCGACGCCGCGCGCCGCAGTCTGGATTCGCGCCGCCTCGTAGCTCGCCATCAGCTGGTAAAAGCCGCGTCCTTCCTGTCCGCCGATCAGATTTGCCGCCGGCGCATACGCGTCCTCGAACTGCAGCGCGTAACTGCGCATTCCGTGGTAACCGATCGTCGGAATCGCGGAGCCGGTCAACTGCGGCGGCATGAAATCGTCGCCCGGCTCCTTCTCGAACAGGTTCAGCGACAGTCCCTTGTGCCGCTTCGAGATATCCGGATCGGTTCGCGTCATCACGGTCAGCATGTGCGCGCGATTCGCAAACGTGCACCACATCTTCGAGCCCTTGATCAGGTAGCCGTCGCCGGTCTTCACCGCGCGCGTCTTGAATGACGCCGTGTCGCTGCCCGAATCGGGCTCGGTGAACGCTGCCGCCGTAAGGATCTCGCCGCGCGCGATTTTCGGCAGGTAGCGCCGCTTCTGCTCAGGCGTGCCGTTGGCGCTAATCAGGGTGCCGGTGATGATGTTGCGCGTCATCACGGAGCCGACGCTGAGCCATCCGCGCGACAACTCCTCGGTGACGATCGCCATCGAGATGTAGTCGAGGCCCATGCCGCCCTCTTCGGCGGGAAAGATCACGCCGAAGTAGCCGAGCTCGGCCATCTGCTTCAGAATTTTTTCGGGAATTTCCTGGTTGTTGCGATCCAGGTCGTTGGCGATCGGTTTGACCTCGGCCTCGACGAACTCGCGGACCGAGCGCCGGATGAACTCATGCTCAGGCGTAACCAGGGCCATCGAATCAGACTCCTACGCGCGAGGGTTGCGCTTCCGAATCAGCACCGGGCGCTCGTACTCGAGCACTTTTTCGCCGCGCTGGTTGTAGCCGGTGGTGCGAAACTTGACCACCCCGCGGTCCGGCCGCGACGTGTCCCGCATCGAGAGCACCAGCGACTCCGAGGTGATGGTATCGCCGGGATAGACCGTCTCGCCGAACTTCATCTTCTCGTAGCCCAGGTGCGCGATCGCCCGCTCGCTGAGATCCTCGACCGAGAGCCCGAACACCACGTTCATCACCAGCATGTGATTGACCACGACGCTCCGGTAGCCGAGGCTCTGCGCGTACTCGCGGTTGAAGTAGATCGGGTTGAAGTTCATCGTGACGCTGGTGAAAAAGCTGTTGTCGCCTTCGGTAATCGTACGGCCCCAGTGATGCTTGAACAGGTGGCCAATTTTGAAGTCCTCGAAGTAGTGGCCACGCTCGATTTTGCGCACCGCCATGGGTTTCAGACCGCCCTTTTCGCCTTGTGACCGTTGAATGAAAAAATCCGCTGGCCGAACCCGTTTTTTATGGAAATCCCCCCAGCGCGTCAACCAGCCGGCCGTTTGGCGCCGCTCGCGCCGGCCGCCTGTTCAGCAACCCTTACAACAGTTAGACTGTTGTCAAAGCGCAGCTAAAACGCTAGTTATTTGCGCGCCCCCGTGACGCGTTTCAATTCTCAACTGGAGCCAACCGCGCTTCCGCTCGCGACTGAGCATCCGCGCCGGTGGTAACCGAAGAGGCATGAGCCGAAAGGAAATCTACGAGATTGGCGAGGTGCCGCCGGTCGGGCACGTCCCGCACAAGATGTACGCGCAGGTGATTCGCGCGGATCGTTTCGGCGATCCGATGCACGCCTTCAGGGTCGAGAAAATTCCCGTACCCGAAATTCGTCACGACGAAGTACTGGTGTACGTGATGGCCGCGGGCGTCAACTTCAACAACGTGTGGGCGGCGCTGGGCTCGCCGGTCGACGTGATCGGCGCGCGCCAGCGAGCCAAGTACGATCATTCGGACTTTCACATCGGCGGCAGCGACGCGTCGGGGATCGTGTACGCAACCGGCCGCGACGTCCACAACGTGAAGGTCGGCGACCGCGTCGTGATCCATTGCGGCGTATGGGACGGGAACTGCGCCGCGGTCCGCAACGGCGACGATCCGATGTACGACCCGTCGTTCAAAATCTGGGGCTACGAAACCAACTGGGGCAGCTTCGCGCAGTTCACCCGCGTGCAGGCGCATCAGTGCATGCCCAAGGCGAAACATCTGTCGTGGGAGGAAGCGGCGGGCCCCACGCTGGTGGGCGCGACGGCGTACCGGATGCTGATGGGATGGCCGCCGCACGTCGTTCGCAAGGGCGACGTGGTGCTGATTTGGGGCGCGTCGGGCGGGCTCGGCTGCATGGCGATTCAGATCGTGAAGGCCGAGGGCGGCATCCCGGTCGGCATCGTCGGCGACGATCGCAAGAACGACTTCTGTATGCGGCTGGGTGCGAAGGGCGTCATCAACCGAAAAAAGTTTCTGCACTGGGGCATGATGCCGCATTGGAAGGAGACCGCGAACTACAACAAATGGGCGGCGGAGTGCCGCGCGTTCGGCAAGGCGATCTGGGACATCGTGGGCGAGCGGAAAAATCCGCGCATCGTGTTCGAGCATCC
>DASQHV010000439.1:0-9046 GCA_035631915.1 Candidatus Acidiferrales bacterium
GACGCCTACTGGTGGCATCAGAACGACCCGGACTTCTTCTACTCCAATCACCCCAACTGGATTTCATGGCAGCCGAATTGGCGCGACGAGGACGGCGCCTACGACGAGCAGCACAACTGGCACTACGGCGAATGGTGGTACAACCAGAACCCGACCTGGGTTTCGAGTAATCATCCCAACTGGATCAGCCAGCACGAGAACTGGGTGAGCCACACGGAACGACAGGACCATCGCGAGGCGATGCGTGAAAATTACACGGCCAACCGTGCGAACCAGCAGCGGCTCGAGGAACAGAACGAGGCAAATCGCCAGCAGCAGAACCGCAACGAGCAGGCGGCGCGCGAGCAGCAGAACCAGGCAAACCGCGAGCAGCAGAACCAAGAGAATCGCAATGAGCAGGCCGCACGCGAGCAGCAGAATCAACAGAATCGGAATGATCAGGCGGCACGTCAGCAGCAGAACCAGGCAAACCGCAACGAGCGGCAGGTTACTCATGAGCAGCAGCAGGCGACGCATCAGCAGCAGGAGCGTCCGCAGCAAGCCTCTCACCAGGACAAGGGCGCGACTACGGAACCGCGGTCGTCTAACCAGCGTCCTGAACAGAACAGGCAGGCGAATGCCGGTCACGAGAACGGGCGCGAACCGAAAAACTAGTCACCGGCGCGGCACGGCTTAGCAACCGTGTCGCGCCACACTCAGAATTTCATCGACCTGAAACGAATTTGACCGCGTACGATCGGCGAAGTTACGCCACGCCCGATTGCGCTGCGCTCTCGCTGGGAGCGGTCGGCGTAGCTGGCTTGACGGCGGCGGGCTTGACGGCGGGTTTTACTTTGCTCGCCACCGACTTAACAGGTGTCTTGGATGCCTTCGCGCGTCGCTTGGGCGCCTTCTTCGCGGCAGGCCTGCCGAGTGCCTCGATTTTTCGCGCCAGGTTTTCGACCAGAGTCTCCAGAAGCTTCACCCGCTTTTTCAAACTTTTGGCCATTCGGAACCTCGTGAGTGGATCGTCATCCTAAATAGCACAAGCTGTCCCGATCCGTACACGCGACTCCCCGCGCGGTGCACTGTCGCCCAAGTAGCTCGCGGTCAGCTCGCCGCTACTTGCCGAGATGGGCGGCTGCGTTGTGCAACGGGGCGCTGGAAATCTGGATCAGCCCCTCGAAGGGACGGTCGAGCTCCAGGATCAGGTAAATCGCACCCGAGACCGAGAGCGCGCACAACAACAGGGCGCCGATAACGGTCGCATTGCGGGGTGCGTACAGGCCGAAGCTTATGAAGATGATCGTCACCCAGAAGATCAGCAGCACCAGAAACGGCATCGGGATCGAACTGCCGCTCTGCTCGATCAGCAGCCAGCGCGTCTGCCCAATATCGATTGCGATCCTTAGCGCCTGAGCCTGGAGCGAGCGCTGAGCGTCATTCTGCGGCGAGAGTCCCTGGATTTTGTCCAACAGAATTTCGCCGCCGGCCGTGGTGGGGTCGGATTGGGCGGGTCGATTGCTCTCCGAGGGCCAAATCTGACCGATCATGCGATTGACAGCCTCGCGGACGACCTCGCGCGCGTCCTTCGTCTCAGGCCCATAGTGAGCCAGCAGCCGGTCCAGCACCACGGCGTTCGCCGACATCTTTGTGATTTCGCTTTTCTGCGCATCGTAAGAACTCTTGGCTGAGGCGACGAGCAGCGCCAGCACCAGCGCCGACATCGTCGCCGTCACGCCCATCGCGAGCTTGATTACGTCCTTCGACTCGGTGCTCAGGTGATGCTCGGGCAGAATCGTGTGCAGTACCATCCCCAGCATCGCACCGCCAAAGACGCACGCCAGCACGATGAAGCCGATGCCGATCGGGCTCACGAGCGTCTCTCCCCGCCGATCTGTTCTGGCGCGACCGAATCTTTCGTCTGGGTCTGTTGGCTCATGTATATCCCGACCAAGCGCGCGACCAGGATCGCCAGATAAAACTGCCCCGTAATTCCTTCGGCCACCGCAGCGTAACGCGCCTGCAAAGTGAGCGGAACGATATCGCCAAACCCGATGGTCGAAAGCGTGGTCAGACTGAAGTAAATGAGCACCGGGGAGACCTGTTGCTCAGTTGGCGCACCTGAATCCAACCCACCGAGGCTGAAGGCATGCGGCTGCAGCTGATAGAGCGTGATGTAAAACAGTCCCCAGGTGAAGCCGATCAGCAGATAAATCGATATCGAGAGGCTGATCGTTTCCGCGGTGATCTCCTTTTGCCGGAGCACGCTGCGCAACTCCTGCCATGTGATGAATGCAAAGAGTGAAAACCAGACGATTGAACCCGCCAGGTAGAGCGAGTGTATCGGGTGGGTTATGACTATCAACCGATCCGCGATCGCGGGCACGGCTAGGCACCAGCCGACGATGCTACGCCTGCGCTTTTCCGCCAGAAGTGATTTTCGCTCGCCCGCCAGCTCATCGATCTGGATCGTATAAAGTGACAGGAGCATCAGGCCCAATACTGCGATGCTGAACACAGCCGGACCCTTTCCAAAGTCGCCCAACAGGGGCCGGATCGCCAGCGTCGTGACGATTGCCGCGAGCAGTGCGGTGTGTCGGCGTCGATAGAGACGAACTCGAATAGCTGTGCGCCAATTTTCCAAATCCCGTCCTCCGGCGTCAGCTGCGCGCGGTCCGCTCACTACTGCTTGGTGTTGGCTTCAGCGCGGATCGCGGTGGCGATGTCGCCGCTCATCCTGGCCAGCGCCCGGCTATGCGCCGCGGCGAGCACGTCGAATCCGTCGCCCTGCACTGTCTCGCGCGCCGTCGTGCGGCCCGAGCGCGTCTCACCGCCCGCGGTCTTGCGCACCGTCCACATCGCCTCGAAAACCGCCGCCTGTCCGCGAATCGAGTCGAAGCGTTGCACGTCGATGGTGACGGTGTAGTCGGGGTTGAAGTTCGCGAGTTGCGCCGTGGCTACGTCGGGTGTGCCGAGCAGCACGACCAGGTCGCCCGCGACCACGCGCGCGATGCTGTCGTTCAGCGGCGCGGCCCAGCGATTGAACTCCTCGACTTCGACCCGGTTGGGCGCGACTTGCACCACGAACTCCGGCTGGTCAACCGACGCGGGAATCGACACTGGGCCGACCATGACGGTGCCATTCAGCGCGGGCGCCCCGCCGGCGACAGCGGTGGAGTCAAGGTTGTAGAAGCGCGCTTGCGCCGATGCGCATCCCGCAGCCGCCGCGGCGAATGCGATGAGAACCATCCTGGCGATACGCTGTCCCATCACTTCGCCTCTCCCTTTTTCCCGCGCACCAGCGCCTCGGGATGGCGCTCGAGATAGTCTGCGAGCACGCGCAACGAACGGGCCGCGCGGCTGACCTCCTCAAGCGAGCTGTTCAACTTCTGGACTTGCGCGGAATCCGGCTGGACCAGCGCGTTGGCGCTGTTCAGCGTACCGCTCGCGCTGTCGAACGTGCCGCGCGCGCTCACCAGCGTCTTGTCAAGTTCTGCGATCGCCTTCTGAAGGTCCCCGCCAATGGCCTGGAACGGCACCTTGTTGAGCTTCTTGATGATATTGGTGACGCTCGCTTCGATCTCCTCGAGCTGTCCGGGAATCGTCGGCAGCTGTACCGGTTTTTGTGACCAGTCCACCTTCGCCGGGGGCGCGTCGGGAAAGAAGTCGAACGCCACGTAGAGCGATCCGGTCAGCAGGCTTCCCGTCCGCAGTTGCGCGCGGACGCCGTGGCTCACCAGGGCATCGATCAGCTTTATTCGCATAGCGGCGAGATCAGCGCCGGATGAAGTGTCGACAACTTTTACTCCAAGGCGCATCGGATCCAGGTGGATAATCACCGGTACCGAGAATTCGAAGGTCTGGAGGTCGATCTGCGCACTGACGTCAACAACCTCGCCCACCGGGATGCCGTGGAACTCGACCGGCGCACCCGGCGCCAGGCCGCGCACCGAGTCCTTGAAGACCAGCAGGTACGTCTGCGGATTGCGCGCCGGTGCTTTGAAGGCGTCGGTCCGGTTGGCGAACAAGTTGAACGCCGTGTCCGCCTCCGCCGGTTGCAGGACCTGGCTGGTCGCCGCCGTCTCGAACGCGATGCCTCCAATCAGGATCGACAGTACCGATTGCGTCTCGACCGTGAGACCGCTTGCCGAGAGCGACAGATCGATTCCGCTGGCGTGCCAGAACCGGGTGTCCGGGTTGACGTACTGGTCGTAGGGTGCGCGCACGAAAGCCTTGATGGTCAGCGCCCTGCCATCCTGATCGAGTTCGTAAGACGCGACCTGTCCGACCTGCAGCCGCCGGAAATAGATCGGCGTGCCAGTGTCGATCGAACCGAGGTCGGCGGTCTTGAGGATGAAGAATCTGCCCGGAACGTCGCCGGTTATGATGGGCGGTGTTTCAAGCGCGATGAATCGACGCTTGTCGGTCTTGGAATTTCCGATTTCCATCCCGATATATGCGCCGGAGATTAGCGTGCCCAGCCCGGTTACATTGGCGCCCGAAATCCGCGGGCGCACGACCCAGAACTTGGTGTCATCGACCAGAAAGCCTTCCGTTTTTGGCGCCATCTGCGCAGTGGTAACTACGCGCTGGTGATCGTCGGAGAGCCGAATCGTCATCAGCGTGCCCACATCGACGCCGTTGTAATGGATCTTGGTTTTGCCGGCCTCCAGTCCTTCAGCCGATTTGAACACGATCGTGATTTTGGGACCCTCGCTCATTACTCTCGCCACTGCGACCCACACGCCGATAATCGCCGCAACGATTGGGATGACCCAGACGAGCGAGAGTCGCGAGCGCCGCTTGAGCGCGGTCCTCGATTCGGGAACGGATGGGGGCGTTGGGTCGCGATCAGGCATAGCTAATCCCTTTGGTACTTGCTGTACTCGGAATTGCAGAGTCCCAGATCAGCCGCGGATCGAAGGACTCCACCGCGAGCATCGTCAGCACCACGACGGCTGCGAAGAAGAACAGGCCGGGACCCGGCTCCACCGACATCAGCGGCTGCAGTTGGATCAAGGCGGCGGTGAAGGTGTCGACGAATACATCGACCATCGACCAGCGCCCGATGAACTCGACCATCCGGTAGAGCCGGACGCGCTGCCCGTTGTTTGCCGCCGAACCGCGCTGCACGGAGACGAGCAGGTAGGCCAGCGCAAGAATCTTGGCGCTGGGGATCATGATGCTCGCGAACAACACGATCAGTGACAGCGGCCATCCTGTCGGCGACCATAGCAGCACGACGCCTTGCAGGATGGTGTCGGACTCGGCGCCGGCGGCCGTGGTCGTCGTCAAGACGGGCAGCACGTTGGCCGGGACGTAGCAGATCGCGGCAGCGATCACGTAGGCCCACGTGCGCTGGATGCTGTCGTGCTTTCGGAACGACAGCTCCTCGTCGCAGCGCGGGCATCGGCCCTCGACTTCGCCGGGCGCGGGACGCGAGAGCAGGCCGCAGGTCTCGCATCCTTGCAGACCGTGCTCCATCGCGGTCACAGCTTCGCCGCTCACGACGTTCCCGCGGCGCTGCGATCGCCGGCGGCACCGGGGCGCGACGCCGAATCAGCCCACTCGATCCGCTCCCACACCTCGCGCGGGTCGAAGCCCGCCTGGATCCCGGCCAGCAGGAAGACCAGCGCGCCGAGCGTGAACAGCGCAACGCCCGGGATCACGGTCGCGTAGTCCGCGATTTTGATGAGCGCGACCAGCACGCCGAGCAGCATCACCTCGATCATGCTCCAGGTACGGGTCGTCGGATGATGGCGCAACAGCGTCGCGACCCATCGCGGCGCGCGCTTTCGACGGGCCGCCAGCGCGACGGCCAGCATGAAGCCTATCTGCAGCGCCGGCGCGACGATCGCAGTGAAGAGCACCAACACCCCGACGACTCGCGGCCCGTTGTCCCACAGGTGCATCGCCCCGCCGAGCACCGTGGTCGATGCGCCGTGTCCCACCGCCGAAATGCCGAGCATCGGCACCGAGTTCGCGACGACGTAGAGCACCGCCGCCGCCAGCGTCAACGCCAGCGTTCGATCGAGTGAATCTTCGATCCGGCGCCACAGCTCCTTCTCGCAGCGAGGGCATCGCGCCGAAGTGCCCGGCGCGAGATCCGGCAGGCGCTGGAGCAAGTCGCAGTGGGGGCAGGCGATGAGCGCGGCGTCGCCAACCGGCTGATTGTACACGCGACTATCAGAACGCACTTCCGAGGCACGGGCAAGGTCGCCCTCCGCGCGGGCACCCGCTCGTAAACTGCGGACGGTACGCCCTCCTCCAGCCGTTGCGGTTCATATTTTCGTAACATTTGCGTAACATTGATGTGATGTCTCCTGAACTCCGTACCGCGCAGCCCGATCGGATTTCGCTGCTGCGCGCGGGATTGTGGCTCGCCCTCATACTGGTCGGTGCGAAGGCGGCGGTGGTGGTGCAGCCGAATTCGCACTACCCGATTCTGCGGCTGCCCCAGGTCTCATACACCGACGTGATCTTCGCATTGACGCTCGGTGCGCTCGGAGGGTTGGCGGTTCGCGCGTTCGCGCGACGGCGTCCGGCGTTCGCGACTGCACTGAGCGGTGCGATCCTTGGCGTCTTCACTCTGTGCGCGATTTACGCCGTGGTCTCGGTCGGCATCTTCGGCTATTTCCTCCGCCCGCTCACCTACGACCTGGTTGGACTGGTGAGCGACGCCGCCGCGGTGCGGTCGTCGATCAGCGAGAGAATCACGCCCCTGCTGGGAGCGGCGGTGCTCGCGGTGCCCACGCTTTTTCTATTGCTCGCGATCCGGATCAAAGCTTCGCGCGCGGCAACGGGAGCTGCGCTTGCGGCGGCGAGCCTTTGGATCGTCGTTGGATGGTTGCAGGACGCACCGCAGACGTTGATGAACCCGCGGCTGATCCCGAACCCGCATGTCGCGTTGATGCGATCGGTGCTGCTCGGGATGAGCGGCGCGCATAGGACCGGATTCCCCCCGGATTTTCCGCCCGCGGACGTAGCTGAATTTCGTCCGTGCATTGATCGTGGGGACACATTCACTACCGGATTCTTCAAGTCGCCCGCCCGAACGACGCGGCCGCGCAACGCAATCGTGATCGTGATGGAGTCCGTCGGCACCAAGTACATGAGCCTCTACGGAAGTCCCTACGGCACCACGCCGACCCTCGATGCCGAAGCGGCGAACTCCGTCGTCTTCGACAACTACTACGCCAATGCGAGCCATACCTTTTACTCGTTTCGCGCGATCAACTTTGCGATCTATCCGGGACTGCCGTGGAGTTATGCGCCGTGGGCCGGGCGTCCCATGCCGCCGTCGCTCGCCTCACTGATGAGGGCGCGCGGCGTGCAGACCGTCTACCTGCACAACGGCGATCTCGATTGGGGCGATGAGCGCTGGCTGCTGCAGCACGACGGCTACCGCGACGCCGAGGGATTCTCCGACCTGGGGTGCAAGCGGCTGACGTCCTGGGGCACCGAGGACCGCTGCCTGTTCGACCGACTCATCAAATGGATCGACGACCATCGCGGCGCGCCGTTCTTCGCCGTGTGCTGGACGGATCAAACCCACGACCCGTACCGCCTCGGTCCGGGTGTTCGGCCGGTGGATTTCTTTCACGGAAAACCACCTGAAGAGCTCCCGCGCGATTTATCGAACTACCTGAACGTGCTGCACGAGACGGACCATCAGATGGCGCGCCTGTTTGCAGCGCTCCGCGAACGCGGCCTGGCCGACGACACGCTGGTGGTGGTCACGGGCGATCACGGCGAGTCGTTCCGCGACCCGCACGAGCAGCGCGGCCACGGGCTTTCGGTTTACGAGGAGGAGGTCAAGGTGCCGCTGATGATGTGGAATCCGCGCCTGTTCGCGGGCGGCCAGCGGTCCGCGCAGACCGGAGCGCACGTTGACCTGATGCCGACGGTCGCCGACGTCATGGGAATCGCGCCGTCAGGAGGCTGGCAGGGACGCAGCCTGTTCGATCCGGGGCGGCCGCCGCGCGTGTTCTTCCTGACCAACGTCGGCGACTACCTGTTTGGCGTGCGTGACGGCGAATGGAAATACATCTTCGACTCGAGCGGCGGCAAGGAAATGCTCTTCGATCTCGCCAGCGATCCCACCGAGCATCGCAACGAAGCCGACTCGTCGCCGCAGTTGTGCCGCAGGGAGCGACAGCGACTCGCCGCGTGGGTCTCATTCGAAGAAGTGTTCCTCAAAGGCAAACGCGAAACGCCCGCGTTGCCGCACGTCGCGACCGCCGCAAATCACGCCGCCCGCCGCTGACGTTGCAAGGCGAATCGCGTCACATCAAGACGTCGATTCGTCCGCCCGCCGAGCTCCCGGATGGTCACGCGCTTGACCTCCGCGAGGCGAGATTGGACCCGCGCGCTTATCACGCGACCATGCCTCCTGGCTGCGTCCTTGAACGCTCGGAATTCGCGATGGAATATGCCAATTTGAGCGCGAACCTCGGGCGTACCGCCGCGCTCGACATCAAGTCCGATGGCAGACGTGAAAATATTCCTCGACGAGTCCGAAATACCGCGCGACTGGTATAACGTCGTCGCGGACATGCCCAATCCGCCGGCGCCGCCACTCGGCCCGGACGGAAAGCCAATCACCCCGGACTCATTGTCGGCGATTTTTCCGCCCGCGATCATCGAGCAGGAGGTTTCGCGCGAGCGCTGGATTCCGATTCCGGAGCCGGTGCGCGAGATCTACCGCCAATGGCGCCCGACGCCGCTCTACCGCGCGCTGCGCCTGGAGCAGGCACTCGGAACTCCTGCGCGCATCTACTACAAGTACGAGGGCGTCAGCCCGGCCGGCTCGCACAAGCCTAACACCGCCGTCGCGCAGGCCTACTTCAATCATCGCGCGGGCGTGCATCGCCTGACGACCGAGACCGGCGCCGGCCAATGGGGGTCGGCGCTGGCGATGGCGGGGCAGATGTTCGGCATCGAGGTGCGGGTGTTCATGGTGCGCGTCAGCTACGAGCAGAAGCCGTTTCGGCGCTCGATGATGGAGACGTGGGGCGCACAGGTGATCGCAAGTCCGAGCAGTGAGACGCGTTCGGGAAGAAGA
>DASQHV010000440.1:0-5215 GCA_035631915.1 Candidatus Acidiferrales bacterium
CGCGGGCGGCAGGTCGGCCGGACAATCGGATCCTTCAACCGCGACGCCGCGATAGATCGAGCCGTACCAGGTGGTGCAGACGGGAGCGCCGGATGCGTCGATCGTGTCGAGTCGCGTCGTCTGAAATGCGCCCGGCGTGCGTCGCTCGACGCCCGCAACCTGCAACCGCGTCGTCAGGCGTTCCGGCGGACGAATCGCGCGATGAATTATCGAGTCGTGCGTCGCGTGCACGCCGCGCATCGCCTCGGCGTCGGTGAGCGACGTTCCGCTGAACATTTTCCGCATCGCAACGATCAGCGGCCACTCGAAACACACCGGAAAGATCGGATGCGCAATGAAGCGCGACGGCTCCAGCGTGTTCATGTAGCAGGGGAGCGAGTCGCCGAGCGCCGCGGCATAGGCCATCGTCCAACGTGCGTCGATCTCCGCGCTGACCGGCTCGGACGCGGCGCCGACTATTGAGGATGCAAGCGGCATGACTTATTTCTACGCGCGAAGGCCGCAAGCGTCCATCAGCGCGCGTGGTCGATGGATGCGCCGCGCCGCCCGCTACGCGCTTGAAGGCAGGGGCGAATACTGTCAATAGACGGCAGGCGAATCGAACATCGGAGCTGCGATCATGGCCGAAGAAAAACTTCACGACATCGCGATCGAGCGCAACCTGCTGATTCCACTCGACGACGGCGCCGAGCTAAGCGCCGACCTCTATCGTCCGTCCGGCGCCGGCCCGTTCCCGACGCTGATCTCTTTCTACCCGTACCACAAGGACGACTTCATCGGCACGATGACCGAGGCTCCGCGCCGCTATTTCGCGGCCCGCGGCTACGCGCATCTGCTGATCGATTTTCGCGGTCTGGGCGGCTCGAGCGGTGTTGCGTGGGAGGCGATGGATCGCGGCGAGGGGCGCGACGGCGCGCAGGCGGTCGAGTGGGCGGCGCGGCAGAAGTGGAGCGACGGCAACGTCGGAATGTGGGGACTATCTTACGGCGGAATCAGTTCGCTGAAGACCGCTTACGAGAATCCGCCGCACCTGAAAGCGATCGCGCCGATCCAGGGCAGCGCCGACATCTATCACGACTACATCTACCCCGGCGGATGCCGCACGATGCTCGGCGGCTACGGCGCGTGGGGATCGTTCATGCTCGCGATGAACCTGATGCCGCCGACCAACGCCGACGCCGGCGGCCGATGGTACAAAGTCTGGCGCGACCGGCTCGAGCACGGGCGTCCGTACATCATGGAGTGGGACGCGCATCCGACGTTCGACGACTACTGGCAGTCGCGCGTCGCGAGTCCGGAGAAGATCAAAATCCCGACCTTCCTAATCGGCGGATGGCGCGACATTTTTCCGGAAGGGATGCCCGCGCTCTATCCGCGCCTGGCGGGACCGAAAAAATTGCTGATGGGTCCGTGGATGCATACGCTGCCGGACCTCTCGCCGTTCGAGCCGATCGACTATCTCGCCGAGCTGAAACGATGGTTCGACCACTGGCTGCTCGGAGTGAAGAACGGGATTGTCGACGAGCCGCCGGTGACGATTTACGTTCAGCGCGAAAACCAATGGCGCCATGAGCGCGAGTGGCCGATCGCGCGCTCGACACCGCGCAAACTTTTTCTTGCGGCCGGCGGCGGGCTCTCAGAGCGGTCGCAACGCGAGGAGCAGGGTGAGAACTACACCGCCAATTCGACCGTCGGCACCGCGGCGGGACTCTGGGATCCGATGGGTCTCGGCGTCGGACTGCCGCCCGATCAGGGCCCCGACGATCTGCTGTCCGCGACCTATACTACCGAGCCGCTCGGCGAAGACACGGAAATTTCCGGGCCCGGCGAGGCGACGGTATTCGCCGAGCTCAAGGCAGGCGACGATCTAAACCTGGTCGTGAAACTGTGCGACTTGGATCCGTCGGGAGCGTCCACGCTGATCACGACGGGATGGCTGAAGGGGAACCTGCGCAATTCTCACAGCGAGCCGGCGCCGCTCGCAGTCGGCGAAGTCGCCGAGTTCAAGGTGCCGCTGTGGTCCACGTCGTACAGCGTGCCCCGTGGCCATCGTATCCGCGTGAGCGTCGCGTGCGGAGATTTTCCGCGCGTGTGGCCGACGACGACCAATCCCGAAGTTCGGCTCTACTTCGGCGGCGGGCGCGCCTCCAGCGTGACGCTTCCCGTGGTGCCGAACGGCGCACCGAAGGTGCAGGGACCGGCGATGCGAAAGCCGCAGGCTCCGCCGCCGCCGTCGACGATGACGCCGGTTTGGCGAATCGAGCGCGACCAGGTAACCGGCGCTGTTGCGGTCACCACCGGCGAGAAGAATGCCTTCGCACTGCCCCAGGGCGGCAACGTCGCGGTCGATCACGTCGCCACGGCGCGCGTCACGGCGTCGCGGCCCGACGACGCGACCGTCGAAGGCGAGACCGCGTTCACGATGCAGGTTCCGGTAATCGGCAACGTCGCGGTCAACACGACCAGCTGGGTCTCGCAACACGGGATGACGCTGACGGCGCGAATCACCGTCGGCGGCCGCGTCGTATTTGACACGCGCTGGGAAAAGTGAACGCCCGGCGGAGCGCGATTTTAAGATGCCTGCGGCGACGAAACTGAATCCGCCGTTTCGCGCCGAGCATATCGGCAGCCTGCTCCGCCCGCGCGAGCTCAAGGACGCGTTCGGAGCACACAGCCGCGGCGAACTCGACGATGCGAAGTTTCGCGCAGTCGTCGAACGATGCATCGTCGAGGCGATTCGCTTGCAGGAAGACGCCGGCCTCGAGACCATCACCGACGGCGAGTTCCGCCGCGTTGCGTGGTCCACCGGATTCATTAGCGCGCTCGACGGCCTGACCTCGCGTCAGTCGCTGTTCGAATTTCACGACGCCGGCGGCGCCTCGCAGCACTGGGACACCTGCTACGCGAGCGGCCGCATCGCGCGTGCGCGGTCGATCACGCTTGAAGAATTTAGTTTTGTCCGCGCCCACACGAAGCGCACCCCGAAGGTTACGATGCCGGCGCCGAGCTTCATGCACTTTTTCAGGCTCTCCGAATGCGCCGATCCGACCGTGTATCCCGACCTGGACGAATTCTGGTCGGACCTCGTTCGCATCTACCAGGATGAACTCTCGGATTTGGCGCGCGCGGGCGCGACTTACGTGCAGTTCGACGAGGTGCCGCAGGCGATGCTCTGCGACGAGAACGTGCGCGCCAAAGTTCGAGAGCATCGCGAGGATCCCGACCGCCTGCTCGCGTTGTATATCGACGCGGTCAACCGGATTCTCGCGCGGCGTCCGCCCGGCATGACTGTTGGGATGCATCTATGTCGTGGAAATCTGCGCGGGCGCTGGATGGCCGCGGGCGGCTACGACTCGATCGCTGAGCGGCTGTTCAATGACCTGAAAGTCGGCGGCTTCTTTCTCGAGTACGACACCGCCCGCGCCGGCGGCTTCTCGCCGCTGCGCCTGATGCCGGCAGACAAGTTCGTCCGGCTCGGACTGGTCAGCTCGAAAACGGCGGAGCTTGAAAGCAAGCGCGAGTTGATACGGCGCATCAACGAGGCGGCGAAGTTCGTGCCGCTGGAAAATCTCGGAATCTCGCCGCAGTGCGGATTCGCCAGCACTGCCGGCGGCAACCCGCTGACCGTCGAGGACCAGAAAGCAAAGCTGCGATTAGTCGTTGAGGTGGCGCGCGAGGTCTGGGGCTGAGCATCGCGCATGCTGCATTGCACCCGCAGCTTGAGAATGAAATCGTTGCCAAGGAGATAAAACGTGGCCGAAAATATTGTCGATCCCGAAAAGTTGATCGCATCGCTGCTCGAAGGCCGCTCGCGGCGGGAGGTGATGACTATCCTTGCGCGGCTCGAACACGGCGGCGCCGGCATCTACGAGTCGCTCGCGAAGAACGAGCGCAATCAAAAGGCGCGCGAGGCACTGCTCGCCGGCGCCAAGCGCGAGGAGCAGAATTCCGTGCTGCTCAAGACCATGACGCAGGTCAAGGACAAGTGCGAGAAATGCGCGCGGCCGCTCCCACTGCCGACGGACGCGTTCTGCTGCTCGTTCCAGTGTACATTCTGCCCCGACTGCGCAGCCGCGATGACGCGCGTGTGCCCGAACTGTGGCGGTGAACTTTCGCCGCGCGAGAACCCGGCATCGGCGTCGCGCTGACACGCAACCGAGGCAAGTTGCATGCAATCAATCGGCACCATCAAGGAAATCTGGCGCTACCCGGTCAAATCGATGGCGGGCGAGCGCCTGAATCGCGGCCAGGTCGGCGCGCTCGGAATCCCGGGCGATCGCGGCTGGGCTATTCGCGACGAGAAAGCCGGTGAGATTCGTGGTGCAAAGAAGTTGCCTGCTCTGATCAGATGTCGCGCGCGTTATCTTGCGGAACCCACGGCGCGCGAAGTCCCGCCGGCTGAGATCACGACGCCCGACGGCGCGAAGTTCCGCTCCGATTCCGCCGATGCGAGCGCGCGCCTTTCTGAGTTGCTCGGCCGCCCGGTCACGCTATGGCCGATTCAGCCTGCCGCCAACCGCGATTTCTACCGCCGCGCGGCGCCCGACAATCCCGACATGACCGTCGAGTTGCGCGAGATCTTCGGCCGCCTCGAGGATGAACCGATTCCGGACCTGGCGCAGTTTCCGCGCGAAATTCTGGAGTTTACCTCGCCGCTCGGCACCTACTTCGACGCGTTTCCATTTCACGTGCTGACCACCGCGACGCTGCGGGCGCTGGCGGCATGCAACCCGGCCGGCACCTTCGACTCGCGCCGCTTCCGTCCCAACGTGCTGGTCGAGACGAAGGGCGGAATCGACGGCCTGGCCGAGGCCGACTGGTCCGGGCGCACGATCAGAATTGGCGAAGCGCGCATCAAGCTTGAAATGCCGACCGTGCGATGCGTCATGACCACGCTTGCGCAGAGCGATCTGCCCAAGGACGCCTCCGTGCTGCGCACGATCGTGCGCGAGGCCTCGCAGAACGTCGGCTCATACGCAACGGTGACGCGCGCGGGAGCGATCGTGATCGGAGACGAAGTCATTCTCGAATAGCTCCCCGCGCGGTTTCGCATGCCGGACCTGCGAATCGAAATCAGCGGCGAGCGGATTCCCGGCGCCGCCGCCGTCAGCGAAAATTCCTCGTTCACCGCGGTCGCGAACGCACAGCCCATTGCGGCGTCGGTAGTGTCGCGAACTTTTCCTAACTCCAGCAATCTCCCTTTCATTTCTTTGAA
>DASQHV010000441.1:0-4233 GCA_035631915.1 Candidatus Acidiferrales bacterium
CCGCATCCGCGACAAGGCTGCCGAGTTCGGGCTCGATTGCTATCCCCAGGAATTCGAGCTCTGCGATCACACCGGGATGCTCGGCTACATGGCGTACAGCGGGATGCCGTCGCATTACCCGCACTGGTCCTACGGCAAGTCGTACGAAAAGCTCAAGACACTGTACGATCACGGCGTCAGCGGCCTGCCGTACGAGATGGTGATCAACTCGAACCCGGCGATCGCCTACCTGATGCGCGACAACACGCTGCTGCTGCAAATCCTGACGATCGCGCACGTCTACGGGCACAACGATTTCTTCAAGAACAATTTCACCTTCAAGTCGTCGACGCGCGCCGAGCTGACGATCGAGGTTTACAAGGCGGCTGCGATGCGCGTGCGGCGCTACGTCGAAGACCCGTCGATCGGAGTCGAGAAGGTCGAGCGGATTCTGGACGCGGCGCACGCACTCTCATGGCAGTGCCGGCGCAATTTCGCGATCAAGAAGCTCACCCCGCGCGAGCAGCTCGATCGCGCGGCCGAAGCGGCGCAGGGGCAACCCGATCCGTTCCAGAAAATCCACGCCCGGCCCGAAGTCGAGGTGCCCGACTTCAATAAGGTCCCGCTCGAGCCCGACGAGGACCTGCTGCTTTTCATCCGCGACCACAACCCCTTCCTCGCCGACTGGGAAAAAGACCTGCTGACCATCGTGGACGACGAAGCCAAGTACTTCATCTCCATGATGGAGACCAAGATTATGAACGAGGGATGGGCCAGCTACTGGCACAAGAAGATTCTTGAATCGCTCGACCTCGACCAGGGGCTTCATCTCGAATTCATCGTGCGTCACAACCAGGTCACGCGTCCGATCCCCGGCCAGATCAACCCGTACCACCTCGGGCTCAAGATTTGGGAGGACATCTACCGCCGCTTCACCACTCCCACCGCCGAGGAAATCAAGCGCGACGGCGCGCCGACCAAGACCGGCACCGAGAAAATTTTCGAGGCGCGCGAGGTCGAACGCGACGCGTCATTCATCCGCCGCTACCTGACCGAAGATCTGATGCGCGAGATGGACATCTTCGAGTACGAGACCCGCGGCGAGGAGCTGGTCGTCAGCAAGGTCGCCGACGACGACGGCTGGCGCACGGTGAAGGAGACGCTGATCAAGAACGTCGGCACCAACTCGATTCCGGTGCTTAAGGTCGAGGACGCCGACTTCGGCCAGAACCGCACCCTCTACGTCAAACACTCGCACGACGGCCGCGACCTCCAGCTCGAATATGCCGAGAAGACGCTGGCCTATCTGCAGCGGCTATGGGGCCGCGAGGTCGCCCTGGAAACGGTGCTCGACGGCAAGCGCTCCCTGCTCTGCAGCAACGAGCGAGGGTTCTCGGTCCGCGCTCTGAAGTAGGATCCCGCTCCCGCTAAGGCTCCCGCGCGGTCGCCGACCGCCGCGCTGCCGACTCGCTCTTTAGCGTCGCTAATACGACTGAAATCCAAGCATGAACGAGGCTTCCAAAGCGCTTTGGGACTCCTCGTCGAGGCATTTGACGGCACGTTGCTTTAGATTAGTTGGTCGGATAATTTCAGGCTCGGGAATGCGGTTCGGGTCGGCTGCAAGGAGGAGCGGATGATGGAGTGGCCGAAGTGCCAGAAGTGTAACAACGGTACGCTGATTCCGTTGTCCGACTACGGACAGGAGGGCGCATCGGTAATGTTCAAAGCTTGGGTCTGCACCAATCCGGATTGCGGCTTCAGCCTGCGCGTCGATAAGGGAGAAGTTACATACGGCAGGCGAATCGAGACCAAGCACTGATTCAACAGCCGGTATTCGGCTAAAACGGGCGGCTTTCTTGGAGGCCGCCCTTTTTTTGTCCCGCCTTCGCCCTAACGGCCGTACTTGCGCATCGCCTCGCGCAGACGGTCGTGCGGAAGCGCCTCGACGCGATAGCCGTTTACGCCGGTCATCGTCTTCGCTGCCACGAGTGCATTAACGATTGCCTCTTCGGTCGCCTGCACCGCCGCCGCGAACAGCGGATCCATCCGCGAGTTGCGCAAAATCTTCACGGTCTCGACGTCCGCGCGCGTTCCGCTGGCCGGATTTGCCGTCGAAAACGCGATGAACAAGTCGCCGGAGCCGTTGCCGGATACGCTGCCCGTGCGCGCAAGACCCATCGTCAGGCGCCGCGCGATTCGTTTCAATTGATGCGGCATCAGGGGCGCGTCGGTCGCCGCGACTAAGATGATCGAGCCGAGTTCCTGGCTCGCGAACGGGTCGTGGCTCGGCCGCAGCTCATGGCCGATGGGCACGCCCGCAATCACCAGCTCGCGCGGCCGTCCGCAGTTGAGCTGGACCATCACGCCCACCGTGTAGCCGCCTGATTTGCGATCGACGCGGCGCGACGCCGTGCCGATTCCGCCCTTCCATCCGTAGCCAATCATCCCGGTTCCGCCGCCGACGCATCCCTCCGCGACGCGCCCCGTCCGGGCATCGTCGAGCGCCGCCCACGCGTGCTTCGCCCTGACGTGAAAGCCGTCGATATCGTTCAGCAGGCCGTCGTAGGTTTCGGCAACGACCGGCAGCGCCCACGGCTGCCGCATCTCGCGCCGGCGCAATTGCCATTGGATCACGGCGTCGCGCACGACGCCGACGCTGTGCGTGTTGGTGATTAGTATCGGCGACGTCAGTTGGCCGGATTCCTCGACCCACGCCGTCCCCGTCATCTCGCCGTTCCCGTTGAGCGCGAAGTACCCCGCGAAGACCGGCGAACCGTCGCGCCGGCCGCGCGGCAATATGGCGGTGACGCCGGTACGGACGGGGCCGCGGCCGACCACGAGCCGGCCCGACCCGCGGATAAGAGTCGCGTGGCCGACCTCGACGCCCCGCACGTCGGTAATCGCGTTCAGCGGCCCCGGCGCGCCGTCGAAGGGAATACCTAGATCGCGCGCGCGAGGTTGCGAGGACTTGCGAGTCGGCCTGGATGCCATCGCGAAAGACATAGCCGAGAAGCCTTGCGATGGAAAATGGGGCGGCTTGCCGACCAGCGGGAAGATGGTGAATCATCGCGGCATGATGCTTCGTTCGAACTTGAGGATGCTCGCCGGTGTTGCGGCCGCGATTGCGTTTTCGCTCGCGGTGATCGCAACTGTTGAGGCGCGGACCGTAACCGTCACCGAGAAGGACAGCGGCTCGGAGACGATCCTGGCGCGCGGCGATACGCTAGAGGTGTCGCTGCCCGCTACTTCAGGCACCGGCTACGTGTGGCAGGTCGCGAAGGTCGAGAGCTCGATCCTGTCGCAATCGGGCAACGCCACCTTCGAGCACGATGGCAAAGCAATGCCGGGAGCGATGAGGCATCAGACGTTTCATTTCAGTGCAAACGCGGCGGGCGCGGGGCTGCTCGAGCTGCGCTATCTGCGGCCGTGGGAGAAGGACACGCCGCCCGCGAAATCGTTCACGCTGAACGTGTTGGTGAAGTAGGCGGGAAAGCGCCCGCCAAAAAAAAATGGGGCGGAATCTTTCGATTCCGCCCCTCAAGATTCCCCGGCCGCGTCCTACTCTCCCGTGACGCCTTCGGTCACAGTACCATCGGCGCTGAAGGGCTTAACTGCCGTGTTCGGGATGGGAACGGGTGTTTCACCTTCGCCATGGCGACCGGAAACTTTCGACCTGGCGCCGCGAACGGGCCCAAGCCACAAGCTCCGACAAGCTGAAATAGTAGGGTCTTCAAATGAGCGTTCGAGTCTCGTTTGTGACTCGACCTTTGCCGTCCCGTCCGGTTAGCGATTGAAACCCGGACGAGTATGCGGCGCAACTATCGCAATCGAGTGGTTGGCTCGAATGAGATAGGTAGTGGTCAAGCCTCACGGCCGATTAGTACCAGTCAGCTCCACGCCTTACAGCGCTTCCACCTCTGGCCTATCAACCTCCTGGTCTAGAAGGGGCCTTTAGGATCTTACGATCGGGATACCTAATCTTGGGGTGGGCTTCCCGCTTATATGCTTTCAGCGGTTATCCCGTCCGTACATGGCTACCCGGCGATGCGGCTGGCGCCACAACCGGTACACCAGAGGTACGTCCGTCCCGGTCCTCTCGTACTAAGGACAGCTCCCCTCAAGTATCCTTCGCCCACGGCGGATAGGGACCGAACTGTCTCACGACGTTCTGAACCCAGCTCGCGTGCCACTTTAATCGGCGAACAGCCGAACCCTTGGGAGCTACTCCACCCCCAGGATGTGACGAGCCGACAT
>DASQHV010000442.1:0-6789 GCA_035631915.1 Candidatus Acidiferrales bacterium
GCAATCTGACGGCTGCCGACCGGCAAAACCACGAACGGACTGACCGTAATCTCGAGTTCGTGCCGGACAGATACGTAAGCGGCTTGACGGAAGTAGATGGAGAGATCCGTCGGCCCGGATTTGTCGGGCTGCGCGCCGGGCTCGATCTCGCTCCCGCCGCCGGCGAAGAGCACGCTCGAGTTGTCACTCAATTGTTTCTCCAGCTCAGGAACGAGCGAGAACTCATAGTCGCTTCGGCGCACAGTGAGACTCGCAGCATTGTCTGGAAACGCGTCGTTGCCGACAATTGGGCTGAGAAAGATTCGGTCCCCGACGATGCCGTGGGCGAACAGCGGCTTCGCCACGCATACAACCAGTGTCAAGCTCAAGAGCATCGAGGCAAAGAGCCGGCCCGCCTGCGCGGATCGGAGCATCGACATCAGAGCGCACTTTTGATTCATCTTTCCGACCTTCCGTGCGACTAAGGACGGGAACCTCCAGGTGGGGGGTGCTCGTCACGCCAGCAGCCGGTCCGAGCGGACGGACCGGTACGACGATGCAGCGGTCGTCAGACGGAAACCGCGGCATCAAGGTTGGAAGGCTGGTCAGATCAACAACGAAGAACGATTGCCGAGTGGCGTGATTTCCGGGCGATTGGAAATCTGGAGACCGAAGTTGTCTGGGTCGTGGCGGGCGAGATTTCCGCGACGGCTAAAGGCACCGATAGCATTGTCGCCGGTGCAGCAGTAACGCGCGTATTGTCGGTGCGGTTGGAGTCGATGCTCAAACGAATGTCCTTGCTCCCACTCGGGCAGCCGTCCTGAGGCCGCGCCGACCCACTTGTTCCGAACTGATCGTTGTTGCAACTGGCGCCAACGACCGTTTCAAGATGACAGTGGCTCCCCGGTCCCACGCACAAAACGCTGTCCGAGGCTAGCGAGCTCGCTGCCAGCGTGAAGAAGGCAAACACATATGACAAAGCGATGCGAATTTTCCTGCTCACCGCTTCAACTCCGAGTCATCTAGTTCACGCTCACCGCCCCAACGAGTTCGGTCCTGAGATTATACCGGCGAAAACTGCGTGAGCGACAGGACGTTTCCGTCAGGATCTTGGAACCAACATACTTTGGTTCCGTCAGGAGTGGTCCATATGCCCGCGTCATCCTGCGGAACCCCCGGCATTCGTTCGAATACGACCCCTTTGCTTGTCTGTTTCTTTACAGGAGGCAGTCGCTCTTATCAGTCGCCGGCTGCACGCTCGCGTATGGGCAAGGCGGTATCTGCGGGCGTCTCTGTTGTTGTGGTCTCCAGCGTCCCACTCTGCCGTCGCCTCGAAATCCGCGCGACGACGACAAAGAGTACCGGCACCAGGAAAATCGCGAAGGCGCTCGAGAATGCCATCCCGACAATGGTGACCGTGCCGATTAGGCGGCGCGCCACGGCGCCGGCTCCCAGAGCCGTCCATAGCGGCATCAGTCCGAAGATGAAGGCGAACGACGTCATCAGGATCGGCCGCAAACGCAGACGCGCACCGTTCAGCGCGGCGTCCACGATCGACTCGCCTTTGTCCAGCTCGGCCTGCGCGAACTCGACAATCAGTATGGCGTTCTTGGCCGACAACCCGATTAACATAATGAGTCCGATCTGTGCGTAGACGTCATTGTCGAAATGACGCGACCATAGACCGAAGAACGCGCCGCACACCGCGACCGGCACGCTTAGCAACACGCTGAACGGCAACGACCAACTCTCGTAAAGAGCGGCGAGGATCAGGAAGACCAGCAGCAGCGACAGTGCAAAGACTCCAGCACCGCCACCCGCGACCGCCTGCTGATACGAGATGCCGTTCCAGGCCGTGCCCATGTCTCGCGGCAGGACTTGGGCTGCGACCTGGGTAATGGCGTTCATCGCAGCGCCCGTGCTGTACCCGGGCGCGGGCTGCGCGAAGATCTCGATGCTGCGATATTCGTTGAAACGAGTCGTGAATTCAGGGCCGAACGTGCGCTGCATCTCGACGAGGGTGGACAGGGGCACCATCGCACCCTGCTTGTTGCGCACATAAAACTGTCCGACGTCATTCGCCCGGTTCCTATACTGTGGCTCGGCCTCGACGAAGACCTTCCATACCCGGCCGAAGCGGTTGAACTGGTTGACGTAGTAGCCGCCGAGCAGCGTCTGCAGCGCGCGATATACGTCGTCGATCGCGACGCCGAGCTTGAAGACCTTGTCCTTGTCGACCGCGGCGAACATCTGGGGTCCCGCCGGGCTGAAGGTGAGATTCATTCGCGCAAGTTCCGGCCGTCGATGAGCTGCGGCGAGAAACTTCTGGGTGTTTTGCCAGAGGTAATCAACGCTCTTGCCCGCGCGATCTTGAATGAAGAAATCGACACCGCTCGCTTGCCCGATTCCCGGAATGGCCGGCGGCAGAAAGGCAAAGACCTGGGCCTCCGACAACGCGAACAACTTGCGATTCAACCGCGCAACGATCTGCTGCGACTGCTCGGCAAGCGTGGTGCGCCGGTCATACGGTTGCAGCAGGCAAAAATAAGTACCGCTGCGGGTACTGGTGGTCTGGGAGAGGAGACTGTAACCGGCGATCGTGTTGCTGTAGCGAATGTCGGGCTCGTCTTTGAGGATTGCGTTGATCTTTTTCATCAGAGCAACGGTGCGCTGAAGTGACGCCGCTTCCGGCAATTGCACGTTGATTATGAACCACCACTGGTCCTCATCGGGTAGGAACGATTGAGGCAGTGCGCGTCCAATTCCGCCGGCGAAGACTATGAATCCGATCAACACCGCCATCGCGAGCACGACGCGCCGGATCAGCAGACTCGAGATGGTTACGTATTCGTTCTGGACTCGAGAAAATCCGGCATTGAACAGGGCGAAGAAACGCGCGAGCGGTCCTCGTGATTTCCCGGTTTTGCGAGGCCGCAGCAGCAGCGCGCCCAGCGCCGGGCTGAGCGTCAGCGCATTGAAGGCCGAGATGATGACTGAGAATGCGATCGTCAGCGCGAACTGCCGATAGAGCGAACCGGTGATCCCGGCCATGAAACCCGCCGGGATGAAGACCGCGGATAAAACCAGTGCGATACCAACCAGCGCGCCGCCGACCTCGTCCATGGCCTCGACGGCCGCGTCGCGTGGTGAACGGCCCTGGTCGATCTTGGCTTCGATCGCTTCGACGACGACGATTGCGTCGTCGACGACCAATCCGACCGCCAGCACCAGGCCCAGGAGCGAGAGCGTGTTGACGGTGAAGCCGACCGCGGGAAAAAACATGAACGCGCCGACCAGCGATACCGGTATCGTCAGCAGCGGAATGAGGGTCGCGCGCCAGTTCTGCAGAAAGATGAAAATGACCAGCACCACGAGGGCGATCGCCTCGAGCAAGGTCTTGACGATCTCAACCGCGCCTTCGGTCACGGGAACCGTGGTATCGAGGGTCAGTGCGACCTGCATGTCGGGCGGAAACTTTTTGGCCAGCTCGGCCATCTTTGCTTTTGCGCGGTTGGCAGCGCTGAGCGCATTCGAACCGGGATTCTGGAACAGCAGCACCAACGAGGCGGGAGCGCTGTTCATGTACGCTTGCTGCGTGTAGCTCTCCGCTCCGAGCTCGATGCGTGCGACGTCCGCGAGCCGCACCAGCGAACCGTCGGGGTTTGCGCGCAAGATTATCTTGCCGAACTCCTCCGCACTCAAAAGCCGTCCCTGGGCCCGCACGGTAAGTGTTTCCTGTTGCCCGGGGGGTGCGGGCTCACCGCCCAGGGTGCCGGCGGGGTTGACGACGTTTTGTGCGGCGATCGCTTTCTCGATATCGACTACCGTCAGTTGGAGTTTGGCCAGAGTATCCGGCGCAACCCAGATTCGCATCGCGTAGCTCGACGCGCCGAATAGCTTCACCTGCCCGATGCCGGGAATTCGCGCCAGTTCGTCTTCGATATTGATCGCAACATAGTTGGAGAGAAAATTCTGGTTCCACGATGCTTTTGGAGACGTGATCGAAAAAACCAGCAGCGGAATGCCCACCGTCTGCTGAGTGGTCAGACCATAGCTGCTGACCTCTGACGGGAGGCTCGACAGCGCCTGTGAGAGCCGGTTTTGGACCTGCACCTGATCAAGATCCACGTCGGTGGAGACATCGAAGCTGACTTGCAGGCTCATCGTGCCGTCGTTGCCGTTGATCGACTGCATGTAGAGCATGTTCTTCGCGCCGTTCACCTGCTCCTCGATCGGAGTAGCGACCGACTGCTCGACGGTTAGGGCGTCAGCGCCGGTGTACGTCGCGACGGTCTGGATTTTTGGCGGCACGATCTCAGGAAACTGGGCGACCGGCAGCCGCAAGATCATGACGGCGCCCGTGATAACGAAGAAGATGGCGATGACGATCGCGACGATCGGCCGGTTGATGAAGAACCTCGACATCGCGCTGGCTCTAGCTGCCGGGCGTCGCGTCGCTCGACGGCGCTGCTGCCCCTGGAGGAACGACGGGGCCCGGCTCGGCGGGAACGAGCCGCGGCTTCACTACCATCCCATCCGAGACTTTCTGCAGCCCCTCGGTGATGACACGCTCGCCGGGGGAAAGCCCTTCGTCGACGATCCGCAGGTCGCCCACCTGCTTGCCGATTTTCACCATGTGCAGCGTGACTCTGTTGTCGGCGCCTACCACCGCGACCTGGTACTGTCCCTGGGTCTCGAGCACTGCGGCCTGCGGGACCAGCAGCGCGGCCTTCTGAACGTCAGTGGCTGCGCGGATCTTCGCGTACAGTCCCGGGCGGAGGACGCCCCCCGGATTCGGAAAGATTCCCTGGATCTTGATCGTACCGGTTTGGACATTGACCTGCCGATTCGCGACATAGAAGCGGCCGCGAAATTTGTAGGTACTGTCGTCGGCGAGAATCATTTCCAAATCGGGATCGGTTTTCTTGTCTCCTTCCCGCTCATGTCGATTGATTCGATCCGCGAAATGCAGATACTCCCGCTCGCTGATTGGAAACTCGACCTTGATCGGATCGAGTTGGGAGACCGTCGTCAGCAGCGAGGTCGGGCTGACCAGATTTCCGACCTGGGTCTTCGCGATTCCCGCGACGCCATCGAT
Organism: Candidatus Acidiferrales bacterium; assembly: GCA_035631915.1. Lineage (GTDB taxonomy): Bacteria > Desulfobacterota > Binatia > Binatales > Binataceae > Binatus. Next base: position 5,078 of record DASQHV010000442.1, read on the forward strand.
CGGAGAAGTCACCTGCGTCCACTGCAGATTGAGCTTCGCGGTCTCGACCGCCGCTTGAGCCGCCGCCGCCGCGGCCGCGCTTGCACGAGTCGTTTGATTGACGTGATCAAAGTCCTGCCGGCTGATCACTTGTTGATTGTAGAGCGGCGTGTAGCGGGCGAGGTCCTGCTGATTTTTCTTGTACTCGGCCTGTTTCTGGCCAAGGTCGCCGAGCGCCTGGTCGAGCGCCGCCTTGTACTCGCGATCGTCTATCTGAAAAAGCAGCTGGCCGGCGTGCACCTGGTCGCCGTCCTTGTAACTTTGCTTCAGCAGATAGCCCGAAATTTTTGGATAGATTTCGGCGTTAACGAATCCCTGAGTCGTTCCCACCCATTCCGAGTAGAGCGGCACGTTGCTCTGGATGACATCGGTAACCACAACTTGCGGCACCGGCGGTGCGGGAGGCGTCGCGGACTTTCTGCAGCCCGACCCGAAAAGCGAGAGTGCAATCGCTAAACTGAAGGCGACGCTCCATCCTGACGTTCGAATGACCCGGCGCTCCGGATGGAATCTCTTGCGACGCAAGATTGTGACCCTCTTTTTTCGTTTATCATCGCCAAACGGTTGAGGGAAACCCGGACTAATTCGATCACCGATCGCGGCGATCGAGCGTCGCCGCAATGATGCGTTACGAGCGAACGCGCCCGGCTATCTCGCCGCAGTCATTCGAGCATCGATGGGAGTCACTTCTCGGGATGATACCACTCGGGCGAGGGTCCGACGGCGGCTTCAATTTCGGGAACGAGGCTGCGGTCGAGCTCGCGCACCATCGCGCCGAGATTCTCGACGATCTTCTGCCACCGCTCCCCATCACCCACCGGGTATTGCGCGTTGGCCATCGCGTTCGCGGATACCGGAATCGAGAGCAGCCCTTTGAATCCCAAGCCCCAGATGCGGAACATGGCAATAACAGTTGGAGGGCCCCCGTCCAATTGTAGCTCCACCGTCAGATTCGCCGCCGTGCGCCGCCGCAGAATGAACGATCCGGATTCGCCGCGGCAGGTGTAGCCCATCGGTTTGAACACCCGCTCGAGCGCGGGCTTCTTGGGTCCGGCGCTCACTTCATAGCCCGCGTCGCGATAGGCCTCGGCGCCGGGCGCGGGAAGAAGATGCGGCATTGCGGCCCGCTCCACAACCTCCGGGAGCCGCGCACGGTAGTCCGCCGTGATCGCCTGAACCGCCCGCGCCGCCTCGGGCTTGGCGCTCGCGATCATCGCGCCCGTCGGCATACGAACCCCGGGCACGAGTCCAACCGCAGCCCCGCTGCCTGCGCTTAAGAGCGGGGCCTGCACTGTGCGCCGTGCCTTGCCGCACTGCGCGAGCACCGCACTTACCGCCGCGGGCGGCGGCGGCAACTTTTTGCTGGCCGGGTCGGCCTCCACCATCGCGCAGGCGGACAACGAGCGGTTTCGCCCGTTGACCCACCAGTTATCGCTCAAAATAATTCCCGGCATCATTTCGGCAAAGCGCGTGGCCCCGGGGATCAACTCTCCGAACTCAGGCGAGTGAAAGTGAATGGCAATTTGATGGAACGGGAAAGACCTCGGAACGCCGCTCGCGATCGCGTGCAGCGTGGCGAAGGGCACGGCCTCACCCGCGGCGGGCGACAAGGGCCCGTTGGAAATCCGCCGCGCGCCCGAAATGCCCGGCATCGGCTGCGCGGAAGTGACGAA
>DASQHV010000443.1:0-4641 GCA_035631915.1 Candidatus Acidiferrales bacterium
CCTCGCTTAGTCCCCGCTCGACGCGCGCAGCAAACGCGGCGCGGCTCTCACCCTCCGGATAGGTGTAGTCAGTTGCGAGGCGGTCGGCGTTCCATCGCGCGTACTCTTCGGGATGTCGGTCGCGAATTTCCTCGGCGGTCAGTCCCTCGAACAGCCCGAAGTGCACCTCGGCAAATCGCTGATTGTAAGCAGCTCCGCCGAGTTTCCAGCGACGATCGCTGCGCCTTCGGACGCGCGCACGAGCGGGCTTGCGAACACGCGCGCGAATTCGCCGACGCCGTGACGCGCTCGAATCGCGCGAGCCGCAAGGCGCATCTGCGCGCGCCCCAGTTCCGACAGCGGCACGTCGGTGCGGCCGTGGTAGCGGATGCTCGACTCGCCCTCGGTCTCGCCATGACGGACGAGGAACAATCGTGGAGGTTTGGGATTCACTCGGCGTCAAACAGCGGATTCATCACCAGGCCCGTGAGCAGCTTGGGATAGAAGTAGGTCGACTTCTCGGGCATCGTTGCGCCCGCGTCGGCGACGCGCTCGACGTCCTCGATCGATGGCGGGTTCATCAGGAACGCGGCGTCGGCACGCCCCTGCGCCACGGCGCCGAGCGCGCCGCCGGTTTCGACGGTGTACTCGATATTGTGTCCGACGCGGATTTCCTCGGGACCAAGTCCAAAGATTCGATCGAAGACGAGCGCGTGCAGAATCGAGACGTCCAGGTAACGCACCTCCGGCGGCGCCTCCGGTAACGCGAAATCCAGCGCCGCGCGCTCGCGCAGTCGCAGGATCTGATAGTTGGCGTTCCCCTTCAGCGTCACGCCGATTGCACCGCGGCCGGCCTCGTCGAGGCGCGCACGGAACTCGCCGCGATGTGCAATTTCATCGACGTCGAACACTTCACGCGCGCGGCGCGAGAACGACGCCAGCGCATCGGCGTTGAGCGACTTCACCACGCGATGCGTCGGCAGGATGACCAGCCCCGGGTCAGTGCACCCGACCAGCGTCATCATCGTGTAGTCGTACGGCTGCGGCGGCGGCGATGAGTCGTCGGCGCGGCGCGCGCGGCGATAGTTCAGCGCGGTCTCGTAGCGATGGTGTCCGTCGGCGATTAGGACGCGCGGCGATTCGAGCTCGCGTTGCACGATCGCAATTTCCGTGGGCGTGTCGATCGCGCGAAGTTCGTTGCGGATGCCCAGATCGTCGACCAGGTCGATCAGCGGCTCGCGCTCGGCGACTTGTTTGCGCAGAAGATCGAGCTCGGGATGTGCGCCGGCATAAAGGCCGAAGATCGGGCTGGTGTTGAGCTGCAGCGCCGTGAGCAGCTTGAGGCGGTCTTCCTTCGCGGCGGGAAACGTTCGCTCGTGCGGAACGATGCGGCGGCGATCGAATTCGTCGAGCCGGATGCGCGCGATGAAACCGGTGCGATGGAGCAGGCGGCCCTCGACGTCGAAGGTTTGCGTGTACTGGTAGATGGCCGGGCGCTGCGCACGCTCGAGCACGCCGGCGGCCATCCATTCGCCGAGCGTCACTTCCGCGGCGGCATAGCGGTCGCTGTCGCGGCCGAATTCGAGTCGCACGATGTTGTAGGGACTGCGTTCGTACAGTTGATGCTGGCGCGCGGCGCCGATCAAATCGTAAGGCGGCGCAACTAGCGTCGCGGGATCGCCTGCGACTTTGCGATTGTAGAGCAGCGCGCGGAACGGCTCGATTCGTTTGCCCAGCGCGCTCACTTGAGCGCCTCGCCTGCAAGCACCGCCGCGATCTGATCCGCCGAAATGGCGCCGACCCTGAGCATCTTCCACTCGCCTCCCTCGAACGCGACGACTGTGCTGGGCGCCGACGCCATCATTTTTCCACCTTCAAGGTACACTTTAACTTTTGCGCCGAACGCGCGCCGCGCCTCTGCCAGTGTGGTCGCGGGCGGCTGCCCGCTCAGGTTCGCACTGGTCGCCGTGATCGGACGACCAAGCCCCGCCGCGAGCGCGCGCGCAACCGGATGTGGCGACACGCGGACGCCGACGCCGCCGGGGCCGACGAGCTCATGTGCAATATCCGCGCGCGCGGGCACCACCAACGTCAGCGGTCCGGGCCAGAACGCGTCGGCCAGCCGGCGCGCGTCGATCGGGACTTCGTTCGCGACTGAAAATGCCATTGTCGCGTCGGCTGCAATCAAGCCGACCGGACGTTCCGGGTCGCGCGCTTTGACGTCAAACAAGCGCCGCAACGCCGCTCGCGAAAACGGATCGGCGCCGATCCCGTAGAACGTTTCGGTTGGATAGACGACCAGCGCGCCGTCGCGCAGTGCTGCGACGCCGTCCTCGATGCGGAAGATTTCCGTCGCCGACTCGGCGGCTACGGACTTGGCGGTTGATTTGCGCGGCAAGCGACGGACCTTTCGAGCGAAGCGTTTCTCGCGCAGGAGATTATACGGGAGCGACGCGTCTACCCGAAGCGCGCGACAGCGCCCGCTGCGCGATGTCGCGGCGGAAGTGCCGCCCTTCGAACTCGATCATCTCGGCCGCCTGGTACGCCGCGCCAACTGCGGTCGCCAACTCCGGCGCCATCGCCGTGACGGTCACGACGCGTCCGCCGTCGGTAACGAGCTGGCCGTCGTCGCGCAGCGCGGTGCCGGCGTGAAAGACCTTGACGCGAATTTTCTCCATCGCCCATTTGATCTTGATGTCCGACGGAACGTTGCCCTCGATTCGATCGAGTCCGGTGATCGGGATGCCCTTGCGATACTCGCCGGGGTACCCGCCCGACGCGAGAACCACCGCCGCGGCGCTGCGCGGTGAGAGGCGGACGTTGGCGCGCGCCGCGTCGCCTTCCGCAACTGCCAGAAGCGTTTCGGCCAGGTCGCCGTCGAAGCGCATCATCAGCGGCTCGCACTCGGGATCGCCGAAGCGCGCGTTGAACTCGATCACGTTCATGCGGTCGCCGTCGATCATCAGGCCGACGAACAGCGCTCCGCGAAAAGGGGTGCCGCGCGCGCTCATCGCGCGGAGCACGGGCCGCACGATCTCGCGCATGATGCGCTCGTCGACCTCGGGTCCGAATTGCGGGACCGGCGAGTATGCGCCCATGCCGCCGGTGTTGGGTCCGCGGTCGCCGTCGAAGACTTGTTTGTGATCCTGCGCGGTGCCGAGCGCGATCGCGTTCTCACCGTCGCACAGCGCGAAGAACGAGAGTTCCTCGCCGGTGAGGAATTCCTCGATCACGACGCGGTTGCCGGCGGCGCCGAACTTGCGCGCGTCCATTGCGTCGTTGATTGCGGCGAGAGCCGCCTTCGAGTCGGGGCAGATCACGACGCCTTTGCCCAGCGCGAGTCCGTCAGCCTTGACCACCATCGATCCCTTGCGCGCGCTGACGTAACTGCGGGCGGAATCGGCGTCGTCGAATACGGCGAAGTCCGCGGTCGGCACGCCCGCCTCGCGCATCACGGTCTTGGCGAACGATTTGCTGGATTCGAGCTGCGCGGCGGCGGCGGTTGGGCCGAAAATTTTCAGCCCGGCGCGCGTGAACGCATCGACGATACCGGCGGCCAGCGGATCGTCCGGCCCGTCGACTGTCAGATCGACGCTCTTCGACTTTGCGAAATCGATCAGCGCCGGGAAGTCGGTCTGCGCGATCGGAACCGGCTCGGCAATCTGGTTGATGCCGGGATTGCCTGTGGCGCAAAAAATTTTCCACACGGTCTGGCTCTGATGCAGGCGCCACACGAGCGCGTGCTCGCGTCCGCCCTTGCCGATGACCAGGACCTTCATCGCGAGTTAGTGGCGGAAGTGCCGCACCCCGGTGAAGACCATCGCGAGGCCGTACTTGTCGGCGGCCGCGATCACCTCGTCGTCGCGCACCGCGCCGCCCGGCTGCGCGATTGCCGTCGCGCCCGCTTCGGCCGCGAGCGTCGGTCCGTCTGGAAACGGGAACAGCGCCTCGGACACCAGCACCGAGCCCTCAAGCGAGACCTTGAGCCGCGCCGCCTTCTCGCGCGCCGCGTATACCGGATCGATGCGCGAGGTCGCGCCGCCGCCGACCGCGAGCGTGCGGTCCTCCGCGACGAATGCGATGGCGTTGGACTTGATGTGCTTGCAAACCTTGATCCCGAACGCGAGCGCGCGCATCTCGGCGTCGGTCGGCGGGCGCTGCGTCACGACTTTGCCTGCGCGCGGATCCTCGATCGAAAGATCCGGCGTCTGCACCAGCAATCCGCCGAGAACCTTCTTGACGTCCAGCTCGTTGCGCTCCACCGCGGCTGCGTCGAACGTCATCACACGGCGATTTTTCTTCTTGCGCAGAAACGCGAGCACGTCGGCCGCATAGCCCGGACCGATCAGAACTTCGGTGAACAGCTCGTCCACCGCGCGCGCGAACTCCATGTCCCATTCGCGATTTGTGATTATGATGCCGCCGAACGGCGAGTCCGGATCGGTCGCGAAGGCCTTGTCCCAGGCTGCCTTCAGCGTGTCCGCGATTCCGACTCCGCACGGCGTGTTGTGCTTCAGGATCGCGACGACCGCGCGCCGCTCGTCCTGAAACTCGAGCATCAGGTTCATCGCCGAGCTGATGTCGACGACGTTGTTGAACGACAGCTCCTTGCCGTGCAGCTGATGCGCGATTCTGAGGAAGCGCCCGTAGAGCGCGCCGGTC
>DASQHV010000444.1:0-17496 GCA_035631915.1 Candidatus Acidiferrales bacterium
TACGGCACTTATACCGGTAAGCCCAACCCCTGCTAAGACTCATTCGCGGAAACTAAGCGGAGAAACTGTAAGGCCGCGAACGGCGGGATTGCGCGCCGTCCGGTTTCTGCGCCAGTGTGCGGTCTTGCGGCGTTACCTCTACCAGCTGCTCGGCGCAGTGGCGGAGCAGCTTGGCGGTAAGGTTGTGGGTTTGAAGTAGAAGATGAGCGGTAACCTGGACAAGCGCGAGGTGCGATGCGCGAGCTGCGGCTGGGCAAACGACGATGGCGCGAAGTTCTGCACTGAGTGCTCGGCGCCTCTCGTTTTGCGATGCCCCGCTTGCGGACTGTCGAACCGAGCATCCGCAAAATTCTGCGCCGAATGCGCTGCCCCGCTCCGAGAGCCGGCGACCACGGCCCAGCCCGTTCTCGAACCGCTTCCGTCGCAGACTATTGAGTCGAACGCGCCGGCCGGCTCACGGACCGTCCAGGAGGAGCGGCGTCATCTAACTGTCCTCTTCTGCGACTTGGTGGGCTCGACCGAGATCGCATCGAACCTGGATCCGGAAGACTGGCGCGAAATCCTGGCGAGCTATCACTCCGGTGCAACCGAAGCGGTCGAGCGCTTCGGTGGACACGTCGCGCAGTACCTGGGAGACGGCTTGTTGGTCTACTTCGGCTACCCGGAAGCCCACGACGACGATCCTCATCGCGCAGTGCTCGCCGGGTTGGCGATTATCGATTCGATCTCGACGCTTAACAGTGGAGCTGCGGGCAAGCGGCGTCCCAAGCTCTCAGTTCGTATCGGGATACACAGCGGCTCTGTAGTGGTCGGCGAAAGCAGCGGCAATAAAGCGAACGTCTACGGCGACGTACCCAACGTCGCATCGCGAGTTCAGACCGCCGCGGCGCCCGACACGGTACTCATAAGCGCGGCCGTACATCATCTGGTCTCCGGACTATTCGTGGTCGAGGATCACGGGGCACAGCCGCTCAAGGGTATTCAGCATCCGATCCAGTTGTACCGCGTCGTCCAAGCCAGCGGAGCGCGCGGTCGTCTTGCGGCGGCTGCACTTCGCGGCTTGACTCCGTTTGTCGGGCGCGAGGACGAGATGCGCCTGCTGCTGAACCGCTGGGAACGGATCGGCGACGGAGAGGGACAGTTGGTCGTGGTGGTGGGTGAGGCGGGAATCGGAAAGTCGCGCCTAGTGCAGCAATTTCGCGAACATCTTGCAGACGCGCCGCATACATGGGTTGACTGCGCGGCTGCCTCGCTACATCAGAGCACGCCCTTTTACGCGGTCGAAGACATGCTGCAGCAGGCCTTTCGCTGGCAGGGCGAGCAGAGCGCCGAGGAACGCATCGCGGGACTGGAAGCGTCGCTGCAGCTGGCTGCGGTCAATCTCACGGAGGCGGTGCCGCTAATCGCGGGCTTGATGAACCTGCCGATTCCGCCAGAGTATCCGCCGCTGCAAATGCAGCCAGATCAGTTGCGCAAACGGCTATTGGCCACGATTGCAGCGTGGGCGATTGGTTCAGCGCGGGTTCAGCCGCTGGTGATCGCGATTGAAGACCTGCATTGGGCCGATCCGTCAACCCTGGACGTACTCCAACTCCTCGCCGAGCAATGTGCGACGGCGCCGCTGCTCGTCATCTGTACGGCCCGGCCGGAGTTCCGGGCGCCGTGGCCGATGCGAGCGCACCACGCCGTGCTGTCGCTGAATCGGTTGAGCAAGCGCGATTCGCGGGAGATAGCGGAGGGGCTGATTTCGCGTAGCAGGTTGCTGGCCGACACGATCGAGGCGGTGGTCGAGCGCTGCGGTGGAGTGCCGTTGTTCGTCGAGGAGTTGATCCAGACGCTGGTCGAGAGCGGCAAAGCCAAGCTTGAGATGCACGAGATTCCGGCGACGCTCCGCGACCTGCTGATGGCGCGTTTGGATCGCCTCGGCGACGCCCGGGAGGTTGCGCAACTGGCTTCGGTGATCGGAGCCGAATTCTCGTGGCCCCTGCTCCGCGCGATTGCGGCAGTTGGAGATGAACAGCTGACCTCGGCGCTGAAGAAGCTGGCGGACGCGCAGCTGCTGCTCGAGGAGGGCGTCCCGCCGGATGCGAGGTACAAGTTCAGGCACGCGCTCATTCAGGATGCTGCCTATCAGTCGCTGCTGAAAAGCCGGCGGCATTACTATCATCAGCGGATTGCGCAGGTGTTGGAGGAACAGTTCCCTGAGGAAGCCCAAGCCGAGCCTCAAGTGCTGGCGTATCACTACACGGAGGCCGAAATGCTCCCGGAGGCAATCGCGCACTGGCAGGCGGCCGGCCAACAGGCGATGCAACGGTCGGCGAACGTCGAGGCCGTCAGCCATTTCAGCCGGGCCCTGGAGCTGCTCGAGACCCAGCCCGAAAGCCCGGAGCGCTTCCAGCAGGAACTCGCACTTCAACTCGCGCTCGGCACTCCATTGATCGCCACCCAGGGTTTCGCTTCGCCCCAGGTGGGAAAAGTTTACGCCAGGGCCCGGGAGCTCTGTCAGCAGGCCGGCGATGCTCCGCAACTCTTCCCAGTGCTGTGGGGGATGTGGGTATTTTATACGGCGAAGGCAGAGCACGGAGTGGCGCGCGAGCTGGCAGCGCAATGCCTGCGCCTGGCCGAAAGCACGAAGGACCCGGTTATGCTCGTCGAGGCGCACCACGCTCTAGGGGTGACACTGACTGGCCTAGCTGATCTCTCCGCAGGCATGGAGCACCTCGACTATGTGATTGTTCACCACGACACCACCCAGAACGGTTCACTGGCATTTGGACAAGACCCCAAGGTTGTATGCCTCTCGCAGGCAGCATGGACCGTGTGGCTTCTTGGCTATCCCGAACAAGCCTTGAAGCGTAACGATGAAGCTATCGCACTGGCGCAACAGCTTGGACACCCTTACAGCCTGGCGGCTGCGCTGAACTTTGGCTCCATGGTCGTTCAGCTCCGTCACGATGTTCAGATGACCGCGGAGCTTGCCGAGGCTGGGGGCAAGCTTTCGTCTGAGCATGAGTTTCCGTACTGGATGATCTGGAGTTCGGTGATGCGCGGCTGGGTAATGACACAGCGCGGACAGGTCGCAGATGGGATAGCGCAAATGCGAGAGGGCGTGGCCGCCTTCCGGGCGACAGGCGCCGAGGTAATGGTGCCATATTTTCTTGGCCTGCTGGCTGAGGCACATGCGAACGCGGGACAACAGACGGAAGGACTGAGCGTCGTGGAGGAAGCACAAACGGTCGTAAATCGAAGCCGCGAATGCTGGTGGGAGCCTGAACTATGCAGGCTCAAGGGTGAGCTGATGCTCAATCGGGCCGGAGGTCATGAACCATCCTCTGAAGTCCAAAAGGCCGCTGCGGAATATTTTCATCAGGCGCTCGACATGGCCGCTCGCCTGAATGAGAAATCCCTTGAGCTGCGAGCCGCGATGAGTTTGAGTCGCCTGTGGAGCGAACAGGGTAAGAAGGCCGATGCGCGCCGAATACTGATCGAGACCTATAGCTGGTTCAAAGAAGGACTTGAGACGGCGGATCTGACGAAAGCCAAAAGACAGATCGAAGCATTGTAAAATTCCCATGGATCGTCGAGGCAATACTCAGGAGAGAGCCTTGGCCTCGCAGCCGACCACTCAGGACATCGTCGGGTACTACGACAACAAGACTCAATCGATCCTTAAGCGTTACGGTCCGGGTCCGCGCGTTCACTACCACACAGGATTGATCGACGAGCCGGTGCGTCGGGATTTGTCGATGGAAGAACTTCGGCTGTGTTTGGTCGCTGCGCAAGAGCGCATGCTATACCACGCGGCCAAAGTTTGGGACGCCTCATCTGCACTCAGCGGAGACGTGCTCGACGTTGGCTGCGGTCTCGGTGGAGGTGCAATCTTCTGGGCTCAGGAGTTCGGCGCGCAAGTAACGGCGGTGACCATAGCTGAGTCGCATATTGACCTGGTCAACGGGTTCGCTACGCAGGCCGGCGTAGGATCACAGGTCACACCGATGCTGTGCGATGCGTCGGCGGTGCCCGGCGAGAGCTGCTATGACGCGGCAATCGCGATTGACAGCTCGAGTTCATTCCCGCGCCGGCCATGGTTCCTGCGCCTCGAAAAGGTGCTTCGGCCACGCGCTCAGGTCTTTATTTTCGATTGTTTTCTCGTACGTCCCGAGTATGCCGCTCCGTTCAATCAACACTGGTGCGCGCAGATCGGAACGATCGACGAATATGTCGCGGCCGCTCGCGACGCAAACTTCAAATTGAAGATGATCGAAGATGTATCTCCGCGAGCGGTGCACTTCTGGACGATCTCTCTCTCACTCATGCGTGCCGAAGCGCAGGACCTTGCTCCTAACTCATCGGCAATGACAAAGCTGGCTGAATCCGAGCGGATCCATGCCCTCGTCAGACAGGGTCTTGTCGACGGCGGTCTTCAGCATGTGCTGATGAGTTTCACCAGGGAAAGCGCCCCCTAGCAGGCGAGAGCTTCAGAGCCGCAATCACCAACGCTGCAGCTACATATCCTCAGGCTGGCTCGCGTGACGGCTTGATATTGCGGTTGAGGTGAAAAAAATTGTCCGGGTCGTAGCGCGATTTCAGCAAAGCAAGCCGCGGATAGTTTGCGCCATAGGTCATCTTGACCGCATCGTCGCCCGTGACGCTCAGAAAGTTCACGTACGTTCCCTCATGCGAGTAGGGCTGCATCGCGTCCCATGATCGATCGACCCAGGCCATCGCAGCATCGGCCTCAGCCGGGTCGAACCAGTCTTCTTCAAAGAAGTAGCTGAATCCGGGACGACGAACGAAAGCAGTTTCAGAGGAGTCCACACGCGAGACCGCGCCGTGCATGTGATGGCCGACACCGATCATCCAGCCCCGCGGCGCTCCTTCGATTCTCCCGACCAGCGTATCGATCGCGGCGTCGGTCAGATTCTCGATCGCGCTGGCCTTCCAGTGATTGTATTGCAGACTTCGATTCAGCGGCTTGATCGCGACACTCCCGACGCCCTTGTTGCCAAGGAGGACTCGCCCGACGCTCAACGGCGGGTGGCGCTGCAGCGCGGTGTAAGGAATGACACCGATCGAGTCGGCCAGCGGCTGGCTTAACGACCGGAGGGGTTTCAGGATCTGTTCTCCGGCTTGCGGATCACCGCAATAGCAGGCGATTGCCATGACGATCGGCTGTCGAAACGGGATCCCCTCATAGGCCGCCATGCTGACGGTCTCGACCACCAGTTCATCCGGCGCCATAGCCATCAATTCCCGATAAGCGGCATAAAACTGCCGCGCCTGCGAAACCGGGTAGGCTAGAAATCCGCCGAACACTTTCTTGACGGGATGAAGCTTGAACTCGAAGCCGGTGACGATGCCGAAGTTTCCGCCGCCACCGCGCAGTGCCCAAAATAGTTCCTGGTTGCGCTCGGCGCTCGCGACCTGGCTTTGCGCGTCAGCCGTGACGACCTCGGCCGAAACCAGGTTGTCGCAAGCGGCTCCATACTTGGCCATCAGCCAGCCCATCCCGCCGCCTAGTGAAACACCGGAAACGCCCGGCCCCGGGTCGCATCCGAGGCACGCCGCGAGTCCGTACAAGTGCGCCGCGGTATTCAACTCGCCCGCCGTCACGCCCGGTCCGACGTGCGCGATCTGCGCGTCGCGATCGATTGCGATGTGCTTCATCGGTGACAGGTCGATTACCATTCCGCCGCCGCAAACCGAGCTGCCCTGGATGTCATGGGCGCCGCCCCGCACCGCGACTTCGAGCTTGTTCGCGTGTGCGAACGCGATCGACTGGACCACGTCGGATTGATTCGCGCAGCGGACGATCAGTGCGGGGAATTTGTCGGTGACCGGATTCCAGCTATACACCCGCCGGCGCGCGTCGTAGGCGTGATCGCGAGGCAGGATGACTGGGCCGCGAATTGCCTTGATCAGATTCGCGATCGCTTTCGAGTCGAGTCCCGCGGGCGTAGCGGATGTCGTCGACGCAAGCTCACCCGGGGTTGCGGCAAACGCGCGCGCTCCCAGCAAAGACAGCGCCATCGGTGCGGCCGCACCATAGGTCAGGAATTTTCGCCGGGTCATGCGCAATTCAATCTCTCGCAGAGTCGGACGTCCGCGACGCAACCGACCACTCGGCGCGCGGCGGATGGAAAGTAACAGCACGACCGGCTGCGCATCAACTCACCGCTGGTGCCAACAAAGTACTTCAGTGTATAAATTACCGCCGAGTTGTAGAACTAGACGTACACACTGGCCTGGTACGCTCTATCGATCAGTCACGGGGCAACAAACACTCTCGGGAGGGAGGAAGAACGATGTCGACAACACGTTGGACCGTTTGTGTGCTCGCCAGTTTCATGTGCTTTGCGCTTCTTGCTTCGGTTAGCGTCGCGAACGCGGAGCAGCGGAAATGCGAAGCGAAGAACCCATCGCACCTCAAGAAGGTTGAAGGCACGGGCAAGGGCTGCACCAAGGAGGATGCGATCCAGGCCGCCCTCGACGGCCTGGCCGACGCCAAGTGCACCGGAGAGAAGGATCCGAAATGCCCTACGGCTGATTGCAAAGCCGGGACTTGCAGACCTACCACCAAGAAAGACGGTGACAACAAAGAACCGTGCACCAAGATTGCTCTGGATGGGTGCGCGGAGAAGAAAGGATTTGAGTGTACGGTGAGCGGAGATTTCTTATGTAAATGCAGATGCCGCTGAGAGGCCGCAGGACTGGCTGGCGAAGTGATTAGGAATTCGCCAGGCGCTGCCCGCCAAGACGCGGCGCCTGCCGGTTTTGCGCGCGCGCTGGGCCGTGCGTCCGGCTGTTGTGATAGAGTCCGGCAGGTCCGGGCATGGAGATGGAGTTCGACGTCATCGTCGTTGGCATCGGCGGGATGGGCAGCGCGGCCGCGTGGCATCTTGCGCGGCGCGGACAGCGTGTGCTGGGTCTCGAGCGGTTCGACATTCCCCATGCGATGGGATCCTCGCACGGCGTGACGCGAATAATCCGGCTGCCCTACTACGAAGACGAGCGCTACGTCCCGCTGCTGCTCCGCGCGTACCAATCGTGGCGCGATATCGAGAAACAATCGGGCGAGCAGTTGCTTGTCACGACAGGCTCAATCGACGCAGGGCCGGAGGACGGCGAACTGTTTCAGGGCGCGTTGAGCTCGGCGCGGCTTCATCATCTTGATCATGAAGTCCTGACCGGCGCCGAAGTCTCCGATCGATTTCCGGCATACAGACTTCCCGCTGAGCATCGCGCAGTCTTTCAGCCCGACGGCGGATTTATCGCCTCGGAGCGTGCAATCGTAGCGCACGTGCGAGCGGCGCAAGCGTCGGGCGCCGAAATTCATGCCCGCGAGCGGGTGCTGGAGTGGGAACCGCGCGGAGCCGGCGGCGTTTCGGTGATCACCGACAAGAATTGCTACACCGCGGCGCGGCTGGTGCTGACGGCAGGCGCGTGGATCGGCGAGCTGGCGGCAGTGCTCAAGCCAATCGCGGTGCCGGAGCGGCAAGTGCTGGCATGGCTACAGCCTAAGCGTCCCGAACTGTTCGATCCCTCGCGCTTCCCGGTGTTCAATATCTCCGTCGACGAGGGGCGCTACTACGGACTGCCGGTGTACCAAGTGCCGGGTTTCAAGTTCGGCAAATATCACCATCGCGGCGAGGCGGTTGCGGCGGCCGATGACGTTCGCCGGGAACCCGACGCGGAAGACGAGGCGCTGCTGCGCCAATTTGCCGAGCGCTATTTTCCCGACGGCTGCGGCCCGACGATGGCGCTGCGCACGTGCATGTTCACCAATACTCCGGACGAGCACTTTGTCGTCGATTACCATCCGGAATCTCGCCAGGTCATTCTCGCCTCGCCGTGTTCGGGGCACGGCTACAAGTTCTGCAGCGTGATTGGCGAGCTGATCGCGGACCTTGCGATCGACGGCCGCACCCGGCATGACATCGATTTCATTCGGCTCGACCGGCCGGCTCTGAATACCTTGGGGAATTGAATGAGTGACATCACCGTTTTCCCTGCGCGCAAGATCATCACGATGGATCCCGGCCGTCCCGTCGCGCGCGCGGTCGCGGTGAAGGACGCACGAATCCTGTCGATCGGCACGATCGAATCGATGCAGCCGTGGCTGCGGCGCTACGCGTACAGCGTCGATGACACGTTCGCCGACAAGGTTCTTCTGCCCGGGTTCATCGATCCGCATACGCATCTCAGCCAATCAGGCGCGTACATGTTTCTGAACTATGTCGGGCCGATTCCATCGCCGGGCCCGGACCGAATCAACCCGGCGCTGCCGACGCGCGACGCGGTATTCGCGCGCCTGCGCGAGCTGCACGCCTCGATGCGCGACGGCGGCGAGACGTTGTTCGCGTGGGGCTTCGACCCCGCGATGCAGGGCGGGCATCTGCATTGCGACGAACTCGATCAGATCTCAGCTGAGCGCCCGGTCGCGCTGCTCTCTTATGCGCCGCACTTCGTTTACGCTAATAGCGCGATGCTCAAGCTGCTCGGTGCCGACGAGTCGTTGCAAATCCACGGCATGGGACGCGACCCGGACGGGCGGCTCAACGGGCGCTTCGTCGAAATCGAAGCGCTGAACTACGCGCTCGCTCCGGTGCGCGGCCACTTCGTACGCGCCGATCAGAACGAGCTGGGTTTCAGGCGCATGGGCGAAGTCGCACGACGCGCGGGAATCACCACCACCGCCGACATGCTGTTCGGCGGCCGCAACTTCGAGCACGAGTGGCGCGTGCAGCAGGCGGTAGTCAACGATCCGTCATTTCCGCTGCGGATGGTGCTGGTGCCGTACGAGGGCGCGATTCGAAAACGCTTCGAGCGCGACGCAGCGGGATTCATCGCGGAGCTCAACGCGCGGTCGAGCGACAAGCTGCGCTTCCACGGCGTCAAGTTCTTCAGCGACGGATCCTATCCGGCGATGTCGCTACGGGTGCGGCCGCCCGGTTACCTCGACGGCGGCAACGGGCTGCGCGGCGATATCGCGTGGAACGATCTTGCCGAGCGGATGCTCCCGTTCTGGAAGGCGGGCGTGCAGATTCACGCGCATGCCAACGGCGATGAGGCGATCGACGCGGTGCTCGACGCGCTGGCGAAGCTGCAATCGATCCAGCCGCGCTTCGATCATCGGCTGACGATCGAGCACTACTGCATCAGCACGCCCGACCAGGCCCGCCGCCTCAAGGCGCTGGGTGGGCTCGCCAGCGTCAACTGTTATTTCGTCCACTTCCGCAGCCAGATTCACAACGAGCACGCATTCGGTCCCGACCGCGCAGAGGCGACGGCGCGGCTCGCGTCGCTGGAGCGCGAAGGCGTTCCATTCGCGCTGCATTCGGACTTCTCTCTGGTCGTCGCGCCAATCGATCCGCTGCTGGCGGTCTGGATCGCGGTGAATCGAATCGCCGCCGATGGCGTGACCGTGCAGGCGCCCGGTGAACGAATCGGGGTCGAGCGTGCGTTGCGTGCGATAACGATCGACGCCGCCTACGTGCTGGGGTTGGAGCGGGAGCTTGGGAGCCTGGAGGTTGGCAAGCTCGCCGACTTCACCGTGCTCGAGGACGATCCGACCGCGGTCGACTCAAAGGCGATTCGCGACGTCGGCGTGTGGGGCACCGTGCTGGGCGGGCGCAAGCAGCCCGGCTGATCGAGGGTCGACGACTTCACCGCTGCTACGTGCGCGGCGTGGATTTCAAGTGCTGACCGTGGTCCCGCGATAGTAGTGCCGCAAAATCTCTGTGTAGGTCTTATCTTGACTTGCCATGACTGCTGCGCCGATCTGGCATAGCCCGACGCCGTGTCCCCAACCGGCTCCTCTCAGCACAAAACGGCCGGGCTCTTTGTCGACCACGAATGCAGAGCTGTAGAGATGAGTGGGTGAAAGGGCGCGGCGAATTTCCAGTTCCTTGCCAACAATGATGTGATCGTGTTCACCGGTGACCTTGAGCCGAAATATTCGGCCGGAAGGTCCGCGCGCGAGCCCTTGTATGTCGCGAATCGGGCCAAGCTTCACACCAAGCCTGGATCCGATCAGATCGGCGAGTTCCTTGGGCGTGTAGTCCACCCGCCAGCGAAAAAAATCCTGCGTCTCCTGATCGAATCCCGGCAGAACGCGCGATAGAAGCTCCGAATCGTTCGTATTGCAGTAGGCCTCCGGTTTGGAACGCATCCATGTTTCAGGATCGTAAGCGCACGACTCTGCCGGCCCGTCGTAGACGGACTCAAGATAGGGAATGTGCTCATCTTCCCAGGCGGTCGCGTAGCGCTCGGTTATCCCGCCGCAGCACTTGGAGAATCGTGCGTCGCAAATGGCGCCGTCGTAGCGGAGGAACTTACCGGCGGTCGCGTGAACCGCGTGCGCTGCCGCCGGCGAGAAAGCCTTGGTGATGCCCTGATAGCGCTGACAGTGGTCGTCCGCGCACACATCGAAGTCCCGATGCGTTTCGCGGCCGTACCATCGACGGATCTCGTGAGAGTCGAGACTCTCGCGCTGCCCGCTCGCAGGGCGCGCGGGACTTGCCTTCGGAAACCATAGCCAGCTGCGCGAGATCACCGCGTGAGCTTTCAGCAGCTCAGTCGGACACGAGGCGCTCATCTCAGATGAAATCACGCTCGTCACGTACTCTTCCAGCGGAACGTCGTTGATCACAGTCAGCCCGGCCGCTCGCTTTACAATGCGCAGAGTTCCGCGGAAAACTTGGCGCTCCTTGCGTTCCCAATGAAACCCGATTCCGATTGTGACGTCGTTCAGCGCAAACGCGCACGACGCCGCGTCCGAGGGTGCGAGCGTGACTTCGTGATTAAACCGGTGACGCCCGGCGCTGTACGGCTTGCCGGCAGCATCGGCAAACGCGCCCGTCAATTCGACTTCGACAGCGGATTGCCCTTCAATCAGCCCAACCGATACGTTCAACGCTTATTCTCCAGCGTGCGGGCAACTTCCTGAAACTGATCGTCGGGTAAGGTGACCTCGCGAAAAATCGCGGCGATCGAGTCACCCGTAATTCTCTCAAAATCTTGCGCGCGCGGCACGACAAATATTCCGCACAAATCAATCGACGCGGGACTGACGGTCAGTTCGCCAGTGTGAAAGACGTCCGGCCGATGCTTTCCTCGTGGGAACAGGTACGTGACCCACTCCTCGCGTTCTTGAAAGGCAGCTAGATTGACCATCGGTTCGCCAGGCTTGGCCGCCGTTTCCGCGAGCAAGTCGATGGCATGATACATTCGATCGACTAAAGCAGAGCGATCGCGTCCGCGAAACAGGAACACATTTCTGCCGTAGTTCGGCACGGTGACATATTCAAGTCCGGCGGTGTCCTGTTCGATCGGAAAGAATTTTCGCGAGCCTGCCTGAAAGTGCATGTGGTCCGGCGCCGATGCTCCGCATTCGGGTCCGTTGTAGGTGACGAAGTAGCCAGGCAGGGCCGCCGCAATGTCGAGCATGCTCCCGAACTGCCCGGCGATGCGCTGCGCGCGGTGCTCCTTGTGAGCGATGGTCAGGTGGCGATCGACGATTGGAAACGGATTGCAGTAGATCGTGAAGTTCTCGTCGAACTGCAGACCCTCTTCCTCGGGGGGCAGATTTTTCGCGCATAGAAAGCAGGGTCGTTTCGCAATCGACTCGCGATCGACGACTGCCGTTGTGCTGATCATGCGATGCGGGATGTGACGAATATGGATGTCGTACCAATCGATTCGCACGGCACGCGTCTTGGCGCGCGCGAGGCCTTCAATGCCAGCAGCCAGCTGCGGCCATGCGCGCGACTGCCGCTTGAACAGCTGTTCCACTTCGCGGGTCATCTCCGCCTTCGAGCCTGTATCTCGATCGTTCTCAGCCAGTCCTTGTAAAAGTCGTAGCGATTCGCGACCTCTAGCGGCAACGCGCTGTCGCTATTGCCTTCCCATCGCCGGCAAAGATAGACGGAGTCATAGATCCTAGCGATCTCGTAGTCACGGCTGATGCGCAGAGCTACAGCGTAGTCTTCGCCATAGCTGACATTCGGAAATCCAATCGAGCGCAGAACCGACGTATTGAACGCGCGCGGTGCGCCGAGGCCATTGACGCGTAGTGCGTTGTTTCTGCCGTTGTCGCGGGTCCACTCGCGATGGTCGATAAGGCCGGGTGGGATTTGCTTCAAGGAGAGGTCGACCATCGTGTAGGAACCTATGACCATCGCATAAGGACCGCCCTCAAGTTCAGTGACAATTCGGCCTAACACACCGTCGTTGAGGTATAGGTCATCGGAGTCGAGCTGGACGGCATAGCGTCCGCAGTGCTCGGAGTAGATCGCCTCGTTCCAGCATCCGCCGATTCCCAGGTCCGTGCGCCCAGGAACGAGGTGCTTGAGGCGCGAGTCGCGAATACCGCGCAGGATCTCGGTGGTACGATCGGTCGAATGGTTGTCGATCACGATCACGTTGAAGTCGAAATCGGCCTTTTGAACGAGCGCGCTTTCAACGGCGTCGCGAACGGTTCGCTCGCGATTGCGCACTGGGATGACGACGCTGGCTTTGATCGGAAACGATTCCGTCGGCGCCGCCACCTTTTTGAACCGCGGCGGCAACCAGGCGCCGATTCGCTTGAGATGGGCGGTCGCGATGCGCTCCATTTCAATTTGGTAGTCGCGATTGCGCGGATCGACGTAGTCGAATTGTTTTTGCTCCGACGGCCGCGCGTCGGCGGTGGAGGCGCTGTACAAAGGTTCGGGAATCCGCGCGATGCCGTGAGTTTCGGAAATCCGGAGGCGCAGATCGTACAGGCCGCCCCATTTCAACGTGCGCTCGATTCCCGCGTGACGCGCAGCCTTGACCGACACTCCAACGATTGGGCCGAAGTCGAAGGCGTCGCGGATGCTCCCGGTTTGATAGTCGATTCGCGGATGTCCGGTTGCGTCCGCATAGACCCAGCCGCAGCCGGTTTCACGGATGACCCGCGCCATCCGATCGAACATCCGCGGTCCGGGCTCCACGTTGACGCGCGGATCGCCGAGAAACAACACGTCGGAGTCGGCCGCGTCGATCAGCGCCTGAATGCTCGCGGAGGAGTGGTCTTTTGGATAGACGATGTTCACGCTCGACTCCGCCGCGCCATATTCTCCAGCGGGCGCACGACGATTACGCCCGCCATCCGATTTGATTTGAGGAACTCGCGCAACCGCTGCTCGACGACACGGGCGCGGCTGCGCGACGCGTGACGCATGAGGACTCGCTCGCCGCCGCGCACGATGATGCCGGCGTGAAACACGTCGAGGTTCATTCGGGTCGACGCGAAGAAAATCAGATCGCCATTTTGCAGAGATCGCTCGAGTCGAGGCGTCGCGGACTTCGGCACGCATCTCACGCGAGTTCGAAGTGGCGCGAGTCCCGGCACGACGTTCAGCACGCGTTGCCTGGCAACGGTCGGGACCGTCGGCGCTGAGAGCGGCCTGACTATTCCGGCGCGCGCGTTGTTGCGGATCCAGACAATCGAGTAGTGATTGCGCCGCCGCCAGTGGATGCGGCCGTGCTCGTAGCGAATCTTGCGCAAGCACTCGATGAAATCCGCGACGGTCGTGGCGCGCGCGAGCGCCAGCACCGTTTCGATGTAGGTGACGCAGTCGAAGCCGTCGAGAGCCGCGGTGAAGACTTCAGCGGTGTCGGCGGATCCGATCAAGGGATTCGATTTGTAGGGACGTCCGACGAGTTGGCGCGAGAGAAGGTCGATGCGAGCGGCGAAGGAACGTTGGTGACGCGCCATCGAAAGCAACTGCCGCACGCGCCGACGGTTCAGGTCTCGTGGTTGCGCGTGCTTCATTGTAATTCACTCTAGCACGCACCTTCGAAGTGTTCAGACGAGCGGCTAGCCGCAGGCCGGGGGCTCAAGGCGGAGCGCGAATCCATCGGCGTCGTGAAAGTCGGGCTTGTCGGCAGGATGCCGCAACGCCCAGTACGAGAATCCGTCGCTCGCCTCGACCACCGCCGCCAGACCGATACAGAGCGCAGCTCGCGGGTGGAGCGCCGACAGCGCGCCGAGCCGGACTATCGTATCCATTTCAAGGCGGCCTTCGGTGGAGCGCGTCGCGATGCGCGGGTTCATCGCTTCGTCCGCAACCGGACTGCCGTCGCGATAGCCGCGGAAGGAGTAGACCGCCCACTCTGTCGACGGGGCGAAGTTGAACTCGTGGTATGCCGACTGGCCTTCGACGGCGACAAAGGCCTCGAAGCAGGTGTGCTGCCATAGCTGGGTTGCGAAGCGCGGTGGGCTGGGCGATGGGACCACGACGCGGGAAATGTCGCCGTCAAGGCGGAAGGTCATCTGGAGTTCAGCGCTCGCCGTGCGGCGTACGAGTACCCTGACTGACCGCACGGCCGTCGAGCGAGTCGACGGGTGGCGGGTCAGATCGATCCAATCCTCGACGGTCATGGCTAACTGTCGACGACGACCCAGGTCGGTGCGTGATCGCTCGCCTTGTCCCAGCCGCGGACTTCGCGATCGACGCCGGCGCTGACGAGTCGCGGTTTGAGCGCAGGGCTGAGCAACAGATGGTCGATGCGCATGCCGGCGTCGCGCGCGTAGTTGTTGCGGAAGTAATCCCAGAACGTGTAGATGCGCTCACCCGGATGCAACTCGCGCAGCGAATCGGTCCAGCCGCACGCGACCACGCGGGCAAATGCCTCGCGCACTTCGGTCCGGAAGAGCGCATCGTTGACCCATCGTTCGGGCTTGTAGACGTCGAGCTCGGTCGGGATGACGTTGTAGTCGCCGGCCAGAATGGTGGGCACATTCGCAGCGAGCAAGTCGTCGGCATGTTTCGCGAAACGCTCGAGCCAGCGCAGTTTGTAGTCGAACTTCGGGCCCGGCGCCGGGTTGCCGTTGGGTAGATAGAGGCAGCCGACGATGACGGCGTCGATGCGCGCCTCGATGTAGCGGCTGTTCACGTCTTCCGGATCGCCCGGCAGGCCTCGACGACTCTCGACGGGATCCTTTCCGCGCGCGAGAATCGCGACGCCGTTCCAGCTCTTCTGTCCGTGCCAGATCACGCCGTAGCCGGCCTCTCGGACCGCCGCTTCGGGAAATTTGTCCTGCGGGGCTTTCAATTCCTGCAGGCAGGCGACGTCGGGCTTGTACTCGGCGAGCCATCGCAGCAGCGCGGGGAGGCGCGCGCCGATGCCGTTGATGTTGTAGGTCGCGACTTTCACTTCTTCACTGCTCAATTGTTTTCAGCGATCCGGAGGCGTCTGGCAAGGGGCGCTGACGGGCACCGCGCGGCGCTTGCCAGATCGCGCGTGCGCTCCTATAACGCGATCAGCGAGGCGATCCATGACGACGCAATTTACGATCTGTGTGGGCACCATAGGCGAAGGCATTTGGCATAGCACGGACTCGGGCGAGCATTGGCGCCGATGCCGCATGAAGCTGCCGTTCCACGCGCAGCCCGGCGAGATCCAGATTCGGAGCCTTGCCGTGTCGCCGCACGATCCGCATCGGATCCTCGCCGGCTCGGAGGCGGGGCTGTATCGCAGCGACGACAACGGCGCGAACTGGGAATTGATCGAATCGCCGATGGACGGAACCCAGATCTGGTCGGTGGCATGGCATCCCGGCGATCGCGACGTGATCTTTGCCGGCACCAAGCCGCCCGCGATCTTTCGTTCGATCGATGGCGGGAAGAAGTGGGAGAAACTCCGGATCGAAATCGCGAAGGAGTGCTTCGCCGGTCCGCCCAAGGTCACCAATGTCGCGGTCGATCCGCGCGACCATCGCACAGTCTGGGCGTCGGTAGAGATTGATGGAATCTATCGGAGCCAGGACGGTGGCGACACGTGGACACATCTGCGGCCGCTCGGCGAGAAGATGCTGAACTCGGACATGCACGGACTCGCGCTATGTGGCGGCGCGCCGTTCAAGATTCTCGCGACCACGCCCGACGGCATCTGGAGCAGCGTAGACGACGGCGAATCGTGGAGCCTGCACGGCTTTCCGAAGTTCGCGGAGCGCGACGCGATCTCCTATTGCCGCGGAATCGCGGTCAAGCCCGACGATCCGAACGTCGTATGCGTCGGCAACGGCGACTCGATACCCGGCAAGGTAGGCGCGATCCAGCGGACGACCGACGGTGGCAAGACCTGGGGCGAGGCGAGTCTTTCGGCCAAGCCGAATTCAGTGATCTACTGGCTCGCGACCCATTCGGCGGACCCCAACGTGGTGGTCGCCAACAGTTTGCACGGCTACGTGTACACCAGCCTCGACGCCGGGCAGACATTCAACAAGCTCGGGCGCGAGTTCGGTGAGATCAGATCGATCGCCTGGATGCCCAACTGATCAAAGCGC
Organism: Candidatus Acidiferrales bacterium; assembly: GCA_035631915.1. Taxonomy (GTDB): domain Bacteria; phylum Desulfobacterota; class Binatia; order Binatales; family Binataceae; genus Binatus. The sequence goes on from DASQHV010000444.1 coordinate 16,316, forward strand.
GGGCTATCCCAGCTGTAGGAATCGCTCAGCCCAGTTCGAGGCCTTCGAGGTCGCCCTTCTCGCGCCACTCGGCCATCAGCCTGTTGAAGGCGTTGATGCCCGGCGCATAGGAACTGCCAAGGAAGCCGTCCGACCCCGGTTCGAAATGGCCCTCGTTGTTGTAGTAGCCCGGTGTGCAGTTAGCCAGGAAGCGCGCCGCGACCACCGCCAGACGTTTGACTTCCGCGACCCATGCCGCTTCCGCTTCCTTGCTAGGATGCGAGTAGCGCATGCCCCGGTCCATCACCTGCTTGATGATGTAGCCGATGTGTTGAGCCTGGTCGTCCAGCACCGACGTCAGATTCACCGAGGCGCCGTTCTGCGACATCCCAAGTATGAAGCAGTTCGGGAAGCCGTGGCTGGAGAAGCCGTGATAGGTCTTCATCCCGTCGGCCCAGTAGTCGGTCAAGGTGACGTCGTCCATGCCGATGATTTCGTAACCGGCGCGCCGCGTCCAAGCCGTCCCGACCTCGAACCCGGTCGCGAAGATGATGCAGTCGACGGGATACTCGACGCCGTTCGCGACTATGCCAGTCTTGGTGATTCGCTCGACGCCATGTGTGTCGCTGGTATCGATAAGCTTTACGTTCGGCCGGTTGAAGGTCGGCAGGTAGTCGTCGTTGAAGGTCGGCCGTTTGCAGAACTGACGATACCAGGGCTTTAGCGCCTCGGCGGTCGCGGGATCGCTGACAGTTTGATCGACGCGGGCGCGCACACTATTCATCTTCTGATAGTCGGCGATCTCCTTCATCATCGCCGCCTGGCGCCGGGAGAGTTCGGCCGCCCGATGAGTCTTCTTCGCCGCGATGCCGAGATTGCGGAAGATGTCGGTCCAGCCGTCGTTGACCATGTCCTCTTCGACCGGAACGCCGATGACCAGGTTGTTGAAGTTTTCGCGTCGCTCCCGCTGCCATCCAGGCTTCAGGGTCTTTACCCACTCGGGATCGGTCGGTTTGTTGCCGCGCACATCCACCGACGACGGCGTGCGCTGGAAGACATACAACTGCTTGGCGTGCGCGCCGACGAACGGCACGCATTGGATGGCCGTTGCGCCGGTGCCGATGACCGCCACGCGCTTGTCGCCGAGCTTGGTTAAGCCGCCCGAATGGTCGCCGCCGGTGTATTCGTAATCCCAGCGGCTG
>DASQHV010000445.1:0-2676 GCA_035631915.1 Candidatus Acidiferrales bacterium
CACGAATTCGAGCCGTCTATATCGTCGCTGCTTTCGACGCCGTCGGGACCCAACGATTTGAGCACATAGTTGTTGCCGTCGCTCTGGTACGCGTAAGGGTTACCCCAGGGATCGCGCGGCAGGCGCTCGATGTAGCCGCCCGGCTCGTAGTTCGACGGCATCCGGCCGTTGGTTGGCGCCGCGACCAGCGCACCCAGGCCCTGGTCGGTGGTGGGATAGTAGCCGTTGTCCAGGTAGTAGCGATCGAGCGCGGTCTTGAACTCCGCGATATCGGCCTGCGCCTTGGTGCGCTTGGCCTTGTCGGCGGCGCCGCGCAAGCTCTGCACGACGATGGTCGCGAGCAATCCCAGAATCAGGATAACCACCATGATTTCAATCAGGGTGAATCCGTCCTGATTGTAGCGGCGTGATCTCATCGCGGTTGCCTCCCGAGCGGTATTCATTGCATCAACTGGTTGAGCTGGAAGATCGGCATCAGCACCGCCAGCATCATGAAGACGATAACAGCCGCCATCGCCAGCGTCATCAAGGGTTCCATGATGGTCGTCATCTGGCTGAGCGAGTGCGAGACCTCATGCTCGTAGTTGTCGGCGACGCGCTCGAGCATCCGCTCGAGTTCGCCGGAACGCTCGCCGACGCGAATCATTTCGATCAGCAGGGGCGGAAAGAGGCCGCTCTGGGACAGCGTAGCGCCCATGCCGTGTCCTTCGCGGATGCTCTCGCGGCTCTGCTCGACGGCGTCCTTGAGCAGGCCGTTGGTGACTACGCCCTTGACCGCGTCGAGCGCGGGCAGCAGTTGCACACCGCTGGCGAGCAGCGTGGCCAGCGTCCGCGCAAAGCGCGCGCAGATGATTCGAATCATCGTCGGGCCGATATACCAGACTTTGAGAATCACGGTGTCGTAGATTCGGCGCCCGCGCGGCGTGGCCATCGCGGCGGTGAAGCCCGCGACGATTCCGACTATCAGCAGCGCGAGCGGCAGCCAGTAGGTGGTGACGATTGTCGAAACCCCGATCAGAACTTTGGTCGCCAGCGGCAGCGCCGCGTGCTGCTGCTCGAAAATTGTTGCGACCTGCGGCACCACGTAGGCGACCAGGAACGACATGATCGCCGCGCCCACGCACATCATGATGATCGGATAGGTCAGCGCGCTGCGAACCTTGGTGATGAACTCCGATTGACGCTCGCTGTACTCCGCCAGCCGATCAAGCACCGCTTCCAGCGCCGCAGCCTGCTCGCCGGCCCGCACCATCCCGATGTAGAGGTCCGAAAAAGTGTCGCGATGCGCCGTCAACGCGTCGGCCAGCGACGAGCCCTCGCGCACGCGTTCACGAACTTGGGAGAGCATCCGCTTGGTCGTGGCGCGCGACGATTGCTGGCTGAGCGCGCCGAGCGCGTCGACCAGTTGCACACCCGCGCCGAGCAGGGCGCTCAACTGGCGCGTCAGCAGCGCCAGGTCCGATGCGGGCATCTTGCGCCGCCACAGCGACGGGAGCCATTCGCGCGCGGCGGTCGCCCGTTCGGCGGCGGTGGATTCTTCGGTCAGGTCGGTCGGGAAAATTCCCGACGAGCGCAGCTTGCCGCGCGCCGTCCGCGCGCTGTCGGCGTCGACCACTCCGTTGACGGACTTGCCGTCGGCAGCAAGTCCTCGATAGGCAAAAACCGGCATCCGTGAATCGGGAACGCGCGTCCCTGCTTATTCGATATCTTCCTGCGTGACACGCAGCAGTTCTTCGATCGAGGTTTCGCCGAGCAGCACGCGCGCGGCGCCGTCTTGCCGCAGCAGCTTCATACCACCCGCGGTGCAGTGCCGCCGGATGGTCGCGCCGTCGGCCTTGTTCATGACCAGCGCGCGGATGTCGTCGTCCATGACCATCAGTTCCTGAATCGCCATGCGGCCGCGGTAGCCGGTGTTGCGGCAATTGCGGCATCCCTTGGGCCGGCAGACCTTGGGCGTCACGTCGGACAGCTTCAGCCCGATGCGCGCGAGTTCGGTTTCGCTGGGGATGTAGTGCTCGCGGCAATCGCTGCACAGCCGGCGCACCAGGCGCTGTGCAATGACGGCGAGAATCGACGACGAAACCAGGAACGGTTCGATCCCCATATCGACCAGCCGCGTCACGGCGCCGAACGAATCGTTGGTGTGAATCGTCGAGAACACGAGATGGCCCGTCAGGGCGGCGGTGATCGCGATTTCAGCGGTTTCGCTGTCGCGGATTTCACCGACCATGATGACGTCCGGATCCTGGCGCAGAATCGAGCGCAAGCCGCTGGCGAACGTCAGCTCGATCTTTGGATTCACCTGCATCTGGCCGACACCGCGCAGCTGGTATTCGATCGGGTCCTCGATGGTGATGATGTTCTTTTCGGGCGAATTGATTCGGGTCAGGCACGCGTAGAGCGTGGTCGATTTTCCCGAACCGGTCGGTCCCGTTGCCAGGATGATCCCGTGGCTCTGCCGAATCAGGCGGTCGAGCCGAGCCAGGTTGTCGCCGGAAAATCCAAGATGGTCGAGGTTGGCGTCGACGGCTGACTGAGCGCGATCGAGCAGTCGCAATACGATTCGCTCGCCGAAGTTGGTCGGGATGGAGGAGACGCGCAGGTCGATGTCGCGGCCGGCGATTCGGAGCCGGATTCGCCCGTCCTGCGGCAGCCGCTTCTCGGCGATATTGAGGC
>DASQHV010000446.1:0-7850 GCA_035631915.1 Candidatus Acidiferrales bacterium
GGGGGGGCTCGCGCCCGGCGCCCCCGGCAGGGCCCAGCCCTGCACCCGGTGAAAGGAGGAGGATGCGGCCGCAACGGCCTGTTAGAACAGTGGGGCTAGGACACGTTTGAGTTCGGCCAGCCCCACGAATTGAGTCTGACACGCTGCATTCTTTCCGTGTCATTCTGAGCGAAGGCTGCCGGAGTCGAAGAATCCCGGCGCGCGGTCTTTCGCGCGGTCTGCGACTCGTCCCAAGCCAGCGTCGCAAAAGATCCGAGATTCTTCGCTCCGCAGACTCCGCTCAAGAATGACACGGAGAGAAGGCGGCCTCCGCCGAATGACAAGGAGTGAATGCGCTCGGGCGGTGCGCGCCCACGTTTCGCGTCCTCGCACCAACAGTTCTAACAGGCCGCTGCGGCCGCATCCTTTTCGTCCACCGCGTGCACGGCTGGGCCCTGCCGGGGGCGCGGGGCGCGAGCCCCGCATATAAGACGTTCCTCGCGGCTCAGCTCGCGCGGGTGGGCGCGGACCTGATTCCTTTGATTCGGTTGTAGAGCAATGCGCCGGCGCCGGCGATCAGCAGGACGGCAATCAGCGCGTCGAAGCGATGGAACCACGGTGCCAGGTGATCCCAATGCTGGCCGGTTTTCATCCCCGCATACGCGAGCGCCAGGCACCAGAAGTAAGAGCCGACCAGGGTGTACACGGTGAACGGCCCGAGCTTCATCCGCGAGACTCCTGCCGGAAACGCGATGAAGGTCCGCACCACCGGCAGCATCCGGCTCCAGAACACGGCATGCGACCCCCATCGCAAAAAGAAGCGGTCGGCGATTTCGAGTTCGTGCGGCGCGATCAGGACGTAGCGGCCGTAGTGCTCGATGAACCATCGGCCGCCGTTCGCGCCGACGTAGTAGGCGACGTACGAGCCGAGCAGGCATCCGACGCTGCCCGCGATTGCGACCTGGTTCAGCCCGAAGCGGCCGGTCGAGACCAGGTAGCCTGAGAACGGCATGATCACTTCGGAGGGCAGCGGGATGCATGCGCTCTCGATCGCCATCATCAGCACCACGCCGGGGTAGCCGAGGGCGGAAATCGTCGCGACAATCAGCGCTGAGAGGCCGGCGATAATTTTTTCGATCATTTTTTTCGGTGCGGTCTTACGCGCGTGGACCGGTGCGAGCAAGAGTTACACGCCGCGAATGCGGTTGCGAGTCGTGAGCGCGCGCGAATAGTTGACTGCGGGCTTGGACATAATTTGCCGTATACTGTATTTATGTTGAACGCCACCCGCGTTCGCCGCGAGTATCGGTGCGGAAACTCTTAAGGTCGAGGATTCATCATGGCAAACAACACGCTTTCGATTACCGATAATCGCACCGGAAAAAAATACGAAATCCCGGTCGAAGAGGGCGGGGTGATTCGCGCCGCCGATCTCCGCCAAATCAAGGTCGACAAAAGCGACTTCGGCCTGATGTCCTACGATCCCGCCTTCACCAACACCGCCTCATGCCGCAGCCGTATCACTTTCATCGACGGCGACGTCGGCATCCTGCGCTACCGCGGCTATCCGATCGAGGAGCTGGCCGAAAAGAGCAACTACCTCGAGACCGCGTATCTGATCGTCAAGGGTGAACTGCCGGACAAGGAGCACTACGATCGCTGGGAGCACAACATCAAGATTCACACGATGGTCCACGAGAACATCAAGAAGTTCATGGAGGGCTATCGCTACGACGCGCATCCGATGGGGATGCTGCTCGGAACGGTCGGCGCGCTCTCGACGTTCTACCCCGACGCCAAGGACATCCACGACCTCGAGTCGCGCCGCCTGCAGACGCGGCGGCTGATCGGAAAAATCCCGACGCTCGCGGCGTTCGCCTACCGGCACACGCGGGGCCTGCCCTACGTCTATCCCGACAACGAGCTTGGCTACACCGGCAACCTGCTCTCGATGCTCTTCAAGATGACGGAGCTGCGCTACAAGCCCAATCCGGTGCTCGAGCGCGCGCTCGACGTGCTGTTCATCCTTCATGCCGACCACGAGCAGAACTGCTCGTCGAACGCGATGCGCGCGGTCGGCAGCTCGCAACCCGACGCTTACGCGGCGGCCGCGGCGGCAATCGCGGCGCTGTACGGGCCGCTCCACGGCGGCGCCAACGAGGCGGCGATCCGGATGCTGATGGAGATCGGCTCGGTGTCGGCGATTCCCGACATGATCAGAAAGGTCAAGGAGGGCGAGCGCCGCCTGATGGGCTTTGGCCATCGCGTCTACAAGAACTACGATCCGCGCGCAAAGATTCTGAAAGCGATGGCGGAGCAGGTGTTCGAGGTGACCGGGCGCAACCCGCTAATCGACATTGCCGTCGAACTCGAGCGAATCGCGCTGCAGGACGACTACTTCATCTCGCACAAGCTCTACCCGAACGTGGATTTCTATTCGGGAATAATTTACCAGGCGATGGGATTCCCGATGACGATGTTCCCGGTGCTGTTCGCGATTCCGCGCACCTCGGGATGGATGGCGCAGTGGGCCGAGATGGTTCGCGATCCGGAACAAAAGATCGCACGCCCGCGCCAGGTCTATATCGGCGAGCAGTTGCGTCACTACACGCCGCTGAGTTCGCGTCCCAAGCCGACACAGCGCGAGGACGCCGTCAGCGAAGCAATTTAACGCGCGTTTCGACCACGAGACGCTGAATCGCGCGCGCAGGCGTGTGCACAATTCACCGCCGTATGCTTGGCCTTTGGCGTAATTCCCTGCTATAAGTAGCTACGCACTTCCAGTCTGTTTAGAAGTGACTATTTCATCGAGACGGCGAGGCTGCGATGGGCAAGAATGGCGGCAAGCCACCAGAAATGTTGACGCTCGAAGAAGCGTTGAGACGCTTTGCCAGCGCCAGAAAACAAACCAGTGGCGATGACCTCGGGGTCGAGACGCTCGAGCGCTCCAACGTTCGCTATGCCGATTTCGCGCCCGCCACCGATAAGGTTGGCGAGCGAGCAACCGGCGAGCCGGCGAACGCGGATGCGCCGAGCCGGCCGACCTCGGCCGACGACATCGTAGCGATGATCGATGGCGTCCCGCGCACCTTGGCGCAGCTCGAGAGTTTGGCGGTGGCGGAGCAGGCCTACGGTGAGGATTTTCCCGAGGCGCCGACCGCGGAGTCGGACTCCGACGAAATTACGGGGGCTGAGATCGCCGCGGCCGCGTTCGCCGCTCAGCAAACCACCCGGCGCGACTTCGCATTTTCTGCGATGGGCACCGCCTTCCTGGTCTTCGTCGCCGTACTCCTGACGCGCGTGCCGATCGTGCAGACGCCAAAAACTTTCGCCCATCGCGCCGCCATGATTGCCCTCAAAGCCTCGTCCTTTGCGACGGCCGAAGATTTGATCGCCACCTGGGTGATCATTCCCGACAGCGACGTCAGTCTCGACCGCGGGCGCTCGCTGAAGCCGGGTGAGCTGGAGGCCCGAATCAAGAACACGCTGAAGGTGAAGGCCTTTCCGGATATCGGTGTCTCGGTCGCGAAAAATCACGACGCTTACCTGGCCGGTGAAGTTTTCAGCCAGGACGAGGCGCAGAGTATCGTCAAGATCGTTCATCGCGTGAGCGGGGTTAACCGCGTCCATTTCCTGCATCCCGATATCCGTGTTGCGCAGGGGCCCGCGTATTTCGGCGTGACCGCGGCGTGGGCGCCCGACGTCTGGGGCGCCAAGGTGCAGGCAGTCTTTATTGGCTCGCCGGCGGACAAGGCGGGGATTCAACCCGGCGACGTAATCAGCGAGTTCGACGGTAACACGATTCCCAACGCGAAGGCGTTCGACGAGTTGCTGGCGACGTACGCACCGGGACAGCGGGTGCAGTTCCGCGTCTGGCACAATGGCGAGCCGGTCTACCTGATCGCGCGCCTGGGTGAGATGACGACGGTGGCCTCGCGTTAACGCATAGCCAATTGCGATCGATCAAGGGCGGTTTTCGAACCGCCCTTTTTTTCTTCCGCCGCTAAGGGCCGCCAGCTATGCGCGGGCGGCGAACTTTGGTTTGCGCTTTTCCAGAAATGCGCGGGCGCCTTCCTCGATATAGCCGGCGCGAACGCACAGCACCTGGTTGCGATCCTCGATCGCAATCGCCTGCTCCAGGCTGCCGGCGTCGATACTCATGCTCAGGCACTCCTTGGTGAGCCGCAGCCCGAGCGGCGACGTCTCGGTCATCTCGAGCGCCAGCTTGCCTGCGGCCGCATCGACCTCCGCGTCCGGAACCAACTCGGAGACAAGCCCGGTTGCGAGTGCGCGATGCGCGTTGATGAACCGTCCCGTCAGCATCAACTCGTAAGCGACTGAGCTGCCGACCGTGCGCGGCAGAAAATAGCTCACGCCCATATCGCACGCGCTTAGCCCGATTCGGATGAAGGCGGCGTTGAAGCGCGCCGATTCGCCGGCGATTCGCACGTCGCACGCCAGCGCGAGCGCGAATCCGCCGCCCGCCGCCGGTCCGCGAATCGCCGCGATGAACGGTTGCGGCGCACGATGCATCGCAACCACCAGGTCGCTCATCCGGCGCTGGGTCTCGACCGTGTCCGTCGTCGACGAGCCGAGCTTGGTGTCGCCGCGGTTTTGCTCCTTGAGATCCAGCCCGGCGCAGAACGCGCGACCTGCGCCTCGCATCACCACCACGCGGGTCGTCGGGTCGGTATGCAGCCGATGCAGAAAGTCTTCCAGCTCGGTAACCATCTGGGCGCTCAGCGCGTTGAGGTTGTGCGGACGGTTGAGCGTGAGCCACGCCACGCTGCCTTCGTTTTTGACCTCTATTGCTTCGTATGCCATCTCAAGTTGCCTCCCGTCGCACACCTGTCGCGACGCCGCTAGCGGTTCACGCAGACTTAGACCGCCTCAGTCAGATTCCCGCCAACCATAACTCAATCTGACCAACAATCGCTAAGGCTTTCAGACTTTGGGTAAGACTTTCGGACCTTAGCCTGGATTCGCATTCGCTATTGACATAAGCGTGGCGCGATTAGAGGCTCACTAGTCAGCCTAGTCGTGGCATCAAGCGATATGGCTTGCTGAAAAGTGGACAAACGTCTCTGGGCGGCACGCACTGTTGCGATGGCATCTGAAGAGGAAATCCTGACCATCTCCGAACTCTCGGCGCATCTTCGAGTCCATCCGACCACCATTTACCGCCTCCTGCGCGAAGGGCGAATCCCGGGCTTCCGCGTTGGAAGTGCGTGGCGATTCAGCCGCGCGGCGATCGAGAAATGGGAGCGCGGACAAGTCGGGTCACGCGACCTGGAATCGCAGCCGTCGCGGCAATCGCGCGGCCGCAAGTCGCGCAAGTAGCGGCCGCTCGCGAAATCATTTCACAACAGAACTTACAGAATTCGCTCTCACCCGGTCGCTCGCATGCGCTATAAGGCGATGGTCGGATCGGTGCACCATGAGTTCGGGCGCGTCATCAGAAAATCGCGAAAATCGGCCGTCGCGGATCGCCGAATACTTCGGACGGTTGGCGTCGACTTACGGCGACGGCGCGTACTACGGAATTCGGCGCCGCGCGGTGTTGGGCTCGATCGCGAGCGAACTCGCGCGCTCGCGCGCCGTGCTGGACGTCGGCTGCGGCAACGGCACGTACCTGGCCGAATTCGCCGAGGCAGTGGGCGTCCGGCGGCTGGTCGGCGCGGACCTGACCGCCGCGATGCTGCTCGAGGCGCGCCGCCGCACACCGGCAAAGTGTTCGCTGGTCTGTGCCGATGCGTGGCGATTGCCGTTTCGCGCGCGCGCGTTCGATTTCGTCTTCGCCAGCCACGTGCTGCCGTTCGTCGCCGACCTCGATGAAACCGTTGCGGAGATCGCGCGCTGTCTCGCGCCCGGCGGACTGCTGGTCGCCACGCGACAGGGCGGCGACTCGACTATCCGGCGCGCGATGGCTGGAATTATCGGCAAGGAGCGGTGGAACGATTTTGCGATGCTGGTGATGCGCACCGCGCCGCGCGACAATCCCAGCACGGCGCCCGACGATCGCTATCGAAGCGCGTTTGCGAAGGCCGGCCTTGAGGTCGAAGAGCGGGTCGCACCGTTTCAGATCATGTGGCGGGACGTCGAGGAGTGGATCGGAATCCGCTGGATGCCGGTGATTCCAGAGGACGAACGCCCGCGCGCGCGGCGGATGCTGGCGGAGGTGGCGCGCGCTGCCGCCGGTGCAAGGTTCCCGCTCCACGAGCCAATCATGCTCGGCCGCAAGCGCGCTTGACCGCTTTGCTTCCGCGACTCCGCAGCGTTTGACAAGCCGGTCGGCAACCTAATAGCTAACGCTCAAAAGCAAGTCGTCCGCAGAATCGAACGGCGGAGAGTTTCGCGCTGATGCCCACCAAATACACCGACGTAAAAGGCTACGCGACCTACTATTTCTATCGCGGCGCCACCACGCTGCCGGACGTGGTGCCGGACTTTTCGCGGGGCCGCAAGATTGTTCTCGTGCATGGCGCGGGATCCAACGGCCACACCTTCCATCGCCAGGTCGAGGCGCTTGGCGAGCGGCACAGTCCGGTCGCGCTCGACCTGCCCGGACACGGCCGCTCGGCTGGCGTCGAGGGGCTGCGGACCGTCAGCGACTATGCCGATTTTGTGGTGGCGTTTCTCGACGCGCTGAAAATCAAGTCGGCGGTGATACTGGGACATTCGATGGGCGGGGCGATCGCGATGGAGTTGGCGCTGCGGCACGCAGCTCGCGTCGACGCGATAGTGATCAGTTGCAGCGCCCCGAAGTTCAACGTTGGAGCAGATCGAGTCGAGGCATTGCGCGCCGTGATGATGGGGCGCGCGCCGCAGGCCTTCAACACCGATGGCTACTCGCCCAAAACGCTGAAGGAAAACTTCGACGTCGTGCGCGAGGGATGGATGGAGCAGATCAAGACCGACCCGCGCGTGCGCTACACCGATATCGTGGCGTGCACCCAGGTCGACTTGCGCGACTCGATCGCAAAGATCGACAAGCCGACGCTGATCCTCGCGGGCGCCGACGATCAAGGCACGACGCCGGCTGACGCCGAATTCATGGCTGGGAAAATCCGCGGCTCGAAGTGCAAGATTATCGCCGACGCGGGGCATTACATCCCGCGCGAGCGCCCGGCCGAATACAACGCCGCGATCGAACAGTTTCTCGGCGAGCTGAAGTAGGAATTCGAGATGAGCTTAAGCCGCAAGACCGCAGTCGCCGGCGTGTATGAGCATCCGACGCGCTTCGCCCCGGACAAAAGCCTGTTCCAGATAATGGCCGAGAGCGTACGCGGAGCGCTCGACGACGCGGGCCTGACCATCAAGGACGTCAACGGGGTCGCGACCACGGGAATCGGGATGAGCGGGATGGGAATCGTCGGCTTCTGCGACTATCTCAACCTGACGCCGAACTTCGTGGACTCGACGTCGATTGGCGGTTCGTCGTTCGTGGCGCACACGGCGCATGCGGCGGCGGCGATTCACGCCGGCCTGTGCGACGTGTGCGTGGTGGTGTACGGATCGACGGCGGCGTCGTCGCGGTTTGCGATTGGTACCGGCGGCGCGGGCGGTGGCAGCGGCGACCCGTGCGACCAGTACGAGATTCCGTTCGGCCCGACGACGGTTGGCGCATATGCGATGATCGCGCAGCGTCACATGCACGACTACGGCACCACGGCGGAACAACTGGCCGAGATTGCCGTGACGATGCGCCTGCATGCGTCGATGAATCCGGTGGCGAAGTACCGCGACCCGATCACTGTCGAGGACGTGCTGAAGTCGCGCATCATCTCGTCGCCGCTGCACCTGCTCGACTGCTGCATCATCAGCGACGGCGGCGGCGCGCTGGTGATCACGTCGGCCGAGCGCGCGCGCGA
>DASQHV010000447.1:0-2161 GCA_035631915.1 Candidatus Acidiferrales bacterium
CTCAAACTATTCACAGGCCGCTGCGGCCGCATCTTTTCTTCTCTCCACACCGGGTGCAGGGGTGGCCCCTGCCGGGGGGGCGGGGCGCGAGCCCCGCATATAATGGTCCCGCGCGGGTTTGAGCCGCGTCATGCCGGCGGCAGGACGCGGAACACCGGGTAGCGCGGCGCGATTCGCGCGAACTCCTCGAGCGGAGCGTTCATGTCGATATCGAAATGAGGCCGGCCGCCCGGCGCCCGTCTGAGATACGCCTGCAGGATCGGTGCGCGCGCCGCGGCCGCGACCTCCTCCAATCGCACCTTCTCGATCTTGCCGTAGCGCAGCACAGCCTCACCGTTGGCGCGCACGTTGCGCACCCAGTCGGCGTTTTCACCGAGCATCGAGACCAGGTAGCGCTCGCCGCCGAGTTCCGCGACCACCAACGGCACGCTCGACGTTTTGCCGGTTCGCCGGCCCCGAGTCTCGAGCGTCACCATCAGCGCCGGCGTCATCCCGCGCGACGTGACCCACGCCTGCGCCGCGTTGAGCCGGCGCGAGAGCGCGTTCGGCCTGCCGCCGGTGTAGAGCAATTTCCGATACCACGCATGCGGCATCCACCACGACATCGTGAAGAACGCGACGAGCGCCACCACGATGAAGAGCAGAGCGTGCATTCGATAGCGCGCGGCGTATCGTCTAGTTGCCGGCCGGGCGCGCAAAAATCGGCGCGAACGCCGACCAATGCCGCCATGCCAGGAACAATTCGATTGCACTCACGACGGTCGCCACCAGGAGTCCGTCGCGGGCGAGATACAGGTGGTACGAGAAGATGTTGACGATCACGGGCGCCAGGATCACCAGCCCAAACGGCACCATCGTTCCCGTCAGCAGCAGCACGCCGCCCAGCACCTGCGCCCCGAAAATCAACGGCAACATGTAGCCGGTCGCCGCGAGTCCTCCCCAAAACTGCAAGGCCGCGCCCGTGACGGGAGGATTCGGGATGAAGTGGATGAACCCGTTCAGCCCAAAGACCACGAAGATCAGCCCGAGCAAGCTGCGCAGCACAATCGTTGCGACCCTCATCGCGAATCCCTCCTTGCGGATGTTTGGCGGACGTGAATGCGGCCCCTTATATCACCGATCCCACTGAAACCACTCCCAGGCGTTGGTCGATTTGTTGAAGCGCTCGACCCACGCGCCCTTGTTCACATGCTCGAGGCGCGCCAGGTAGTAGCCCAGCGCGACCTGGTCGACCGAGGTGTTCTTTTTCGCCGCCTCCAGCGCGTAGAGCTGCCGGCGATCGGCATTCTCCGCGTCGACGATCGCCTGCTGCTCGCCCGAGAGGCTGGCTTTCGCGACCATGTAGCCGGTGTGGCTTTCGCCGACGAGCTGGCCGTTGAGCATCGCGGCGACCTGCTGATGCCGCGCCGCCATCTGCGAGATCAGCTGCGCTTCGCTCGCGCCGGTGTCGGCGACCTTGAGAAATCGCGGCACGTCGCCGTCATCAGCCAAGTTCACGCCCGAGCCGTTCGCGCGAGAGGTCGGCGCCATTGATGCCGGCAGCCCGATATCCTCCGGCCGGACGGTGCGTTTGGGCGCGGCGCCGGTGATCTGTTCCTCCTGCTTGCGCGCGTCGGTGATCACGACCTCCAGGCGGCCCGTGATGTTCAGGTTGATATCGACCGGCTTGACGTCAACCTCGCTCTTGGTCTGGACGCATCCGGCGGCTCCTGCCGCGACCGCGAATACAATCGCGGCGATCACTTTGCTTTTTTCCAAGTACTTCATGGATGGGACCTCACTTTGCGGGCTTCGACCCGGCCGATCCGAACTGCGGATGGACTCCGCCGACGATCGCCAGAATTTCCGCCAGCGATTGGCCGATGATCGGGATCGTCATATCAATCGTGGGCACCACCAGCGAGCCGACCATCACCTCGCGGCCGTTGATGATCTCCTTGTGCGGTGATACCACGTCCGCCGCCGATTTGGGCTGCCTGACGAACTTTATTTTCAACTCCGAATTTTCGCCGGCGCTCTCCAGATGGAGCGCCCCCTGCCGGAACGGGTAGTGCTCGAGGTCGTGCATCGCCAGGTTCGCGAGGTCCAGACCGAAGTTCCCGACCAGCATCTGCTTGACCTCGTCGATTTGACCGACGCGCAGTGTGCCCGGCCCGTCGAA
>DASQHV010000448.1:0-4945 GCA_035631915.1 Candidatus Acidiferrales bacterium
CCACGGACTTCAAGCGCTCCTCCGCGGGCGAGCTCGATTCGCCTGGTCAGTCCGGCATCGACCTGGATGTAATAGGGCAGGTTACCGGTGTTGGCGAAGCCCCGTCTTAGGCCGCTTCCGTAAATACCATCGATACTGAACGTGAACCCGTTCCAGGTGTACGCGGCCCCGGCCGACGAAGAGAACGTCTGGTCGTGATCCAGGAATGCATAATGACTATTGATGTACTGTAGTTCGCTCTTGGCAAAGTTGAATTGGCCCGACTCGATCTGAGTACCCTGTGCGACGCCGTACGCGAAGTTGGCATAGCTATTCAAATCTCGATGTGAGTATGAACTCGTGAACTCGACGCCGTAGACCCGCCCCTTTGCGTAATTAAAGGTCTGGAAGATCAGCGCCGGACCGAATTGACCTTCGTCGAGCAGATCTCGTGCCTTCTTGTAGTACGAATCGACGCCGACGGTCAGGCCGGGAACGATTTGTTGCGTGACTCCCGCATCAAAGTAATGGTCCCGCTCGACGGTCGGGTTGCCGTTGCCGCCCGATGCTGCCGCGCCGGTGGTGCCGGCGAATTGCTTGATCGCATTGACCGACACGAGTTCGGTGGGCGGCGGTGTGAAGTAGCGCGCGTAACCCACGTGCAGCGAGGTGCCTTTGAACGGGCTGTAGACAATCGAGATGCGCGGACTGGCCTGGTCGGCGCGCACCAGGCCGTCGTAGAGATCGAACCGCACGCCGGTGTTGATCGTCAGTTGCTCGACCGGCTTCCACTCGTCCTGCAAGTATCCGCTGTAGTTCCATGCCGTGAGCGCAGTGTTGGCCACGATTCCAAAAGGTGTGATTCCTGCCTGAGAGCCGTCCGGGTTGGCCGGGAACACCGATTCGTGATCGTCGATTTCCGCGCGCTCGCCCTCGAAGAAACCGCCGACCCGAAGTGTGTGCTTGTCGAAGCCCCGGTATGCCGTGTCGACCTGCACGCCGTTGCCCCAATCGCTGCGGAACACCTTGGCTGCTGCGCCGTTGAAAATGAGATCGCCGGCGTGATCGGGATTGAACGATACGTTCGAGTAGCGGCTAAACGGCGCCACCTGGTAGTCGAACTTCGATCCCACTGTGCCCTGCAGCGCGATCACGCCGAAGTAGTTTTGCTCGAACTGGTTCTCGTCGACGTTGGCCGACGGGTAGAACGGAACGCCCGCCAGCGTGAAAACCTGCGGCTGCCCGGGACTATCGGGAATCTGAAAATGGTTTGCCGCCGCGCCGGTAATCAGGCTGAGCCGCGTCGTTGAATTCAAAACGTATGAGAAGTAGCCGAAGCCCTGGCCCTGCTGCGTGCGATCATGGATCGCCGACGGTCCGGGGGTCGGCGGTTCGAGGCCGCGATTGTCGGTCAGGTATTGCCCGGTCGCGAAGTAGCTGAAGTTGCCGCTCGAGCCGCCGTATTCGAAGCTCGGTTGAATCGTCCCGCGCTGCCCGCCGTAGAAGTCCAGGCTGGCAGTGTTGTCGGCGGTTCCATTCTTGGTCTTGATGTCGACGATGCCCGCCGTGCGAAGACCAAATTGCGCCGGCAGCGCGCCGGTCATCAGGTTGACGCTCTGGGCGAAGCGCGGACTCAGCACTTGGCCGAATCCGGTGACGCCCTCCGGCAGTTGCACCCCGTTGATGCGATATTGAAGGTCCGCGTGATCGCCGCGCACGTGCAGTTGACCGTAGGAGTCCTGCGCGACGCCGGGCGCCTGCAGCAATACCTGGTTGAGCGCGCTGTTGTTGCCCTGCGGCATCTGCTGAATGGTCTGCTGCGTGAAGCGGTAAACGCTGCCGCCGGTTTCGGGCGACGGTGCGTTGCGCGCCGGCGCAACCCGCTTCGCGACGACCGGCAGACTGATCGCGCTTTCCGCTTCCATCGCGATCGCCAGCGGCGCGGGACTCTTCGCCGTCACCTTGACGACCGCGGTCGCCGTTCTGAAGCCGCTCTTTTTCGCGACCACGGCGTAGTTTCCGCGCGGAATCGTGTCGAACGAAAACTCGCCCGCTGCATTGCTCGACGCCTGCGCGAACGGATGCCCGCCCGCGCGTCGAATCGTCAGCGCCGCGTCCTTGATCGGCCGGCCCAGCGCGTCGCGCACAACGCCGGCTACGCGCACCGTGGTCGTTGCGCTCGAATCGCCCGCTCGAGCGGGCGCGCAAATCATCATTTGAATCAGGATCCCGCCGAGCGAGATCCGCCACAGCCAACCGCGTCGCATCCAACAAAGCTCCGGTCGTGCACTCACGCCCCCGCGACCGAATCCCACGATCGGTCAGCGGCGTGAATGCGTTCACGACTAAGAAAACCGGTGATTTCAGAAAGCGGAGTCTAGAGCGATACAGGGGGAGCGCGGCCGCGCTCAGGCGAGAGGACCGGCGAATCGAGGGCGATCGGATCCGGCAGAACGATCGAATCCGCGGGCGCGGGCCCGCGTGAAAGCGTCGGGGCGGCGGCGACCGAGCCTGGCGAATGGAACGCAAGCTCGCAGACCGCGCAAATGCCACGGTCGGCGCTGAGCTGCGCAGCCGCGATGCCGCCGCGCGACGCGACGCCTTCGTGAAAGTGCGCCGCCATCAGCAGCTGCGCGAACAGGAGCAGCACGGCGCCGGCGGTCGCGAGTCCGCGCGCCAGTGCTCGATTCCTTCTGCTTCTTCCGAGCGTCATCACACCAAACTGCTGCCCGATCGCAGCGTGCCGCCGCACCTTCGGTGTGTCAAGCACGCGTGCGCCCTGATCGATCGCTTGGCGAATCGGCCGGATCGGGCTATTTTGCGCCGAGCACAGGAGGATCGTCATGAACCAGCAATTCAAAATCGGCGACGTGAAGATAACCCGCATCATCGAAAGCGAATCGGCGTGGCCGGGCACCTGGCTGATACCCAACGCGACTCCGGAAAACGTCAAGAAGGAGGCCGACTGGCTCTACCCGACCTTCTCCGACGAGACCGGCAAGCTGCGCATGAGCATCCATGCGCTGGTGATCGAGTCTCAGGGCAAGCGCATCATCGTCGATACCTGCATCGGCAACGAGAAGGTTCGCTCCAACCCGGCGTGGAGCAATCTCAAGCTGCCGTTTCTGAACGATCTGGAGAAGGCCGGCTACACGCGCGATAAAATCGACCGCGTCGTATGTACTCATCTGCACGTCGATCACGTCGGCTGGAACACGATGCTGAAGGACGGCAAGTGGGTGCCGACGTTTCCCAACGCGCGCTACATCATCGGCGGCACCGAATGGGACTACTGGTCGCACTTCGACGGCAAGGACATGCGCGATCCGGTCGAGGATTCAGTGCGTCCGGTCGTGGACGCCGGCATGGCCGACCTGGTGCAGTCGAACTTCCGCATCAACGACGAAGTCTGGCTCGAGCCGACGCCCGGCCACACGCCCGGTCATCACAGCGTGCGGATTTCGTCGAAGGGCGAGGAGGCGGTCATCACAGGCGACCTGATGCATCATCCGATTCAATGCCGCTATCCCGAATGGGACGACAGCTTCGACTCCGAGGGCGACAAGGCGAAGAAGACGCGCCGCGCATTCTGCGAGAAGTACGCCGACACGAAGGTGAAGGTTTTCGGCACGCACTTCGCGACGCCGTCGCTTGGAAAAATCACCAAGAAGGACGACTCGTTCCGATTCAGCGCATAGGCGCGCGAGGCCCGCGTCTCAGGCGATTTCGGCGGAAAATCGAATCGTCTTTTTCTTGAGCCCGTCGAGCACGACTTCGACTCCGCCGCTTCGCATCATCCATTCCAGGCGATGGTCGCGGTACTGGCGAGTAAACGTGCCCGACGCGAGCGCTTGCGGCAACGCGTCCATTGAGCCGGCGAACTGACGCGTCGCTTCGATCGTCTTGCGCACGCTCGGGCGCTCTTCCGCGCGCGCCAGCCATGCCGCGAGCTTCGATCCCGCCTTGGGCCCATGTTCCGATACGACCGATCCGTTCACGTGCGGATAGACGCTCAGGTCGCCGTAGCCGAATGACGCGCCGTTGAAGTAGCTCGCGCTGCCAAGCTCGCGCTCCAGCCACGAGTGAACCGCCGAGGTCTGCGCGGCCGCCCGCCGCTCAATCTGCTTCGCCAGGTCGCCGGTCACGCGCTTCCACGCCCGGATCTCCATCAGCCCCCAGTTGATTGCCTCGTAGTAGGTGTCGCAGACGTCTTCGATCATCCGCACGCGCGCCCGCTCGCGCGGTGACGCAGGCAACATTGCGGGCGCCGGCCACTTCTCCTCGATGTAGTCGAGGATGATCGTGGAGTCGAAAATCGCAAAGCCGTCATCGACGAGCGCCGGCACTTCCAGGCGCGGGTTGGTGTTGGCGAAATCGGTCGGAGCGCCGCTAAACGCATTCGGAATTTCGACCTCGAAGGGGACGTTCTTTTCGTACAGCGCAATCTTCACCTTCTGTACGTACGGCGAGAACGGATGCTCGTATAGTTTGATCATCGCGGCAACTTCCTTTCGACTCCGGCGAGTCGCTTCGATCCCGTCTAGATGGCTTCAGACACTACGCGGATTTTCGCTTTGCGAAAATGATGATACTGCATTGAACGGACCGCCACCGCGCGGCCGCGGAACAAATTTCCGAGAGGATGCAAACATGGATTTCGGAGTGGCACTTGCTTCAAATGTCGACGCCTGGAAGACCGTCCAGCGCGCAGAACAACTCGGCTTCTCGCACGCGTGGTTTTACGATTCGCAGATGCTGGTGCCCGACATTTTCGTCACGATGGCTCTGGCAGCGGACAGGACGTCGAAGATCAAGCTGGGGCTGGGCGTGCTGGTGCCCAGCAACCGTATCGCGCCGGCCGCCGCCAACGGCCTCGCGACCCTGAACCAGCTCGCCCCGGGACGCATCGTCTTCGGCGTCGGCACCGGGTTCACGGCCCGCAACACGATGGGCCAGGGCCCGATGA
>DASQHV010000449.1:0-1585 GCA_035631915.1 Candidatus Acidiferrales bacterium
CGGCCGAGCTGGAACGCGCGTCGAAGGCAGGCGGCAAATCCGGCGACGTAAGCGGCGCGCGCTGGAGTCTGTTCCAGAGTTTCCGCGCGGGGATGGCGACGCTTCCGGAAGCAGTGGCCGCGCGGCTGGGCGCGATAATTCGCAAGTCGGCCGACGTTATCGCGATGTCGCGCGTCGGCGAGCGCTGGCGGCTCGCGCTCGCAAGCGACGATCACCTGGACGCCGACGCCGTCATCTGCGCGGCGCCTGCGTTTGCCGCGTCGAAAATGTTGTCCTCGACGGCGCCGCAACCGTCGGCGTCGATGGGCGCGATCGGCTACGCGAGCGCCGCGACAGTCAACCTGACGTTTCGCGAGACCGACTTCGCGCGTCCTCCTGCGGCATTCGGCTTCGTGGCGCCCGCGATCGAGCATCGCAAAATCATCGCCGGCAGTTTTTCGAGCTACAAGTTCGAGGGGCGCGCGCCCGCGGGCAACATCCTGGTGCGCGCCTTCGTTGGCGGCGTGCTGCAAGCGGCAATGATGGATCTGGCTGACGACGAAATCGTAGCCGCGGTGCGCGAAGAGTTCCGCCTGCTGCTCGGAGTCAGCGCCGAGCCCGGCCTCGCGATTGTGCGGAGGTGGCCCGCGTCGATGCCGCAGTATGAAGTCGGGCATCTCGCACGAGTCGCGGAAATCGAGCGCGCGGTCGCGGCGATTCCGCGCTTTGCGATCGCCGGAGCCGCGTGGCACGGCGTCGGTATCCCGGATTGCATCCGCAGCGGCGAGCAGGCCGCCGCCGAAATCTTCGCGGAGCTGAGCGCTGAGTCATGAAAACGACGGCGACGTCTGCGAAATCTACTGCGCACTGGCCGCGCGTAATCGCGCACGCGGACATGGACGCGTTCTATGCGTCGGTCGAAGTGCTGGACAATCCGGCGCTGCGCGGGCTGCCGGTAATCGTCGGCGGACTCGGCGGGCGCGGCGTGGTCACGTCCGCTTCGTACGAGGCGCGGAAGTTCGGCGTGCGCTCGGCGCTGCCGGCGCATCAGGCGCACAAGCTCTGCCCCGACGGCATCTTCCTGCCCGGCCGGATGAATCGTTACATCGAGATTTCGCGCATCGTGCGCCGCATCTTCGACAGCTTCAGCCCAGTCGTTGAGCCGCTCTCACTCGACGAGGCGTTCATCGATCTCACCGGCACCGAACGACTGCTCGGCCCGCCGCTCGACGCCGCGCGCGATTTGCGGCGGCGCATGCGCGAGGAAACCGGGCTCGTCGTTTCGGTCGGTCTCGCGCCGACCAAGATGGCCGCGAAGATTCTGAGCGACATGGCGAAGCCGGACGGTTTGCTGGCGATCGGTCCCGAAGACTTGCACGACTTTCTGCGGCCGCTGCCGGTGGAGCGGCTGTGGGGCGTTGGCCGCGTGACGCTCGCGCGATTGCAAAGCGCCAACATCCGCACGATTGGCGACCTCGCGCGCCGCGACGTCGCGGACTTGAAGAGCAGGTTCGGCTCCATGGGAACACATCTGCACGAACTCGCGTGCGGCAACGACGAGCGCCAGGTGATCGCGGATTGGCAGCGCAAGTCGTACGGCGAGGAG
>DASQHV010000450.1:0-2512 GCA_035631915.1 Candidatus Acidiferrales bacterium
GGCGGCAGGCTCGAGGGGCCGTACGTGTCGGTCGAGCTCGACTCGCGCGGCGCCGGAATCTTCGACGCGATGACCGCGGAGAACGTCGGCCGGCGACTCGCAATCGTGCTCGACAACACGGTCTATTCGGCGCCTGTGATCAAGGAGCGGATTCCCGGCGGTCACGTGCAGATCACCGGCCGCTTCTCGATCGAGGACGCACACGACCTCGCGATCGTCCTGCAATCGGGCGCGCTGCAAGCGCCAGTCTCAATTGAAGAAGAGCGCACCGTGGGACCGTCGCTCGGTCGCGATTCCATCCGCCAGGGCGAGCTGTCCTTCATCATCGGCGCCGGCGCGGTGCTGATCTTCATGGCCGTGTACTACAGCGGCGCCGGATTGCTCGCGGACTTCGGCCTCTCGCTCAACATCCTGCTGCTCATCTGCGTGATGGCCGCGATGCAGGCGACGCTCACGCTGCCCGGTATCGCGGGAATCGTGCTGACGATGGGCATGTCGATCGACGCCAACGTGCTGGTGAACGAGCGCATGCGCGAGGAGTTGCGCAACGGCAAATCGCCGCGCGAAGCCGTCAAGCTCGGCTACGAGCGCGCGTGGTCGGCGATTCGCGACTCCAACATCTCGACCTTCGTCGCAGGCCTCATCATGTTCCAGTTCGGCACCGGCCCGGTTAAAGGCTTTGCCGTCACTCTATGCGTTGGAGTGCTGACCGGCCTGTTCTCGTGCATCGTGGTGACGAGGGCGTGGTACGACTATCGAATTTCGATGCGCAAATTGGCTCATATTAGCGTTTAATGGTGGTTAGCTAGGCTAATTTCATTGAGGCTCAAGGGACGTCTGGGCGCCGAATCGGCTCCTTAAATCGCCTGTGCGCAAAATTTTCAGGTCCCGAGGCCCTTACCTTGACTTGGGGACTAGGCGCATACTAAAAATTCGCGTCCCGACAAAATCCCCGAAGAAAGGCGTCTTGTTGGACTCACATGGCCGATAAAGACGACATACTGCTGAATTCCCGCGAGGTCGCGTTTCTGCTCGATCTCAGCCCCGACACCGTCAACGAGTTTGCGCGCCGCAATATCATCCCGGCATTCAAGAAGGGACGGCAGTGGCGATTTCGCAAACGCGATATCACGTCCGTCAAGCGTCAGTTGCGCGGAATCAACGCCGCCGCTTAATTTGGGGGGCAAATCTGCCGGGCGCGGCGGACTCGAGAACTCCTGCTACACTCCTGCGCGGGTCGCGCGTCACGTCGAAGGTCGAACAATGATGGAGCTGATGGAGCTGTCGAATGGCCGAACCGCATCAGAGCCGCGTCTACTCGGCCCTGGCTCGATTCTACGATTTTTTCTTCGGACGGGTTTTCGTCGATCGCGAGCATGAGGTTATCGAGGGCCTGAATCTCAGGCCCGGTAATCGCGTGCTCGAGGTCGGAGTCGGCACCGGAATCGCGCTGGACGGATACCCGCCGTACGTGCACGTCGTGGCGATCGATCCGTCGGCCGACATGCTGAAGCACGCGCGCAAGCGGGTCGAGGAAAATGACTGGCGCCATATCGAGCTCCGGCAGGGCGACGCGCTAAAGCTCGACTTTCCCGACAACAGCTTCGACTATGTGACGTCGTTCCATGTGCTGACCGTGGTGCCGGACCCGTACAAAATGATGTCCGAGATGGTGCGGGTGTGTAAGCCGGGCGGGAAGATCGCGCTCACGACTCACTTCCAGAGCGCGAATCCAATCGTTGCGTTCTTCAACTCGCTGGTGAATCCGGTCACCAAGCTGCTCGGATGGACCACGCGGCTGCGCAAACAGGACGTGCTGAAGGGCCACCGGATCACGCTCGAGCGCAACAGCAAGAAGAGCCCGTTCTCGGTGCACACTGTGATCGTCGCGCGCAAGGACGCGTAATCGTCCCGCGCAGGCGGGCCGCCGTCCAAGGACTCAAGCGCTCAACTCGTCGAGCAGCGCCTTGGCGTCTTTGAGGTCGGCGGTGTCGAATCCTTCGGTGAACCAGCGGGAGATTTCCGCGAGCATCGCGCGCGCCTCGCCGCGGCGGCCCTGCGATGCGAGCAGCCGCGCGAGGCTGGTAGTCGCGCGCAACTCGTAAGATTTGGCCTGCTGGTCGCTCGCCTCAGCAATAGCCTGACGGAAAATTTGGTCCGCTTGATCCGGTTGCGAGGCGCGCCCGAGCAACTCACCTTTCAACCTCAATAACTCAGGAATCGCCCCCTTGTCTTCGTTTTGGCTGACATCGGCGAGTGCTTCGTCGACTATTCGAAGAGCATCTGCGAACCTGCCACTCAGCTGGTTCGATTCAGCACGGAGCACCGCATAGACGCCGACGACCTGGGCGCCAGTCGCCTGGTAGGCCGAAATCCCGTGCTCGACTTCCGCGAGTCCTGCTTCGGGTTCACCGCTACGCGCGAGCGCCCAACCGCGAAGCATACGTCCCTGCGCGCTGTGCTGCGCGAAGCCGTGTTCATCGGCCAATTCGATCAACGTCTCGGCGTCGCG
>DASQHV010000451.1:0-15271 GCA_035631915.1 Candidatus Acidiferrales bacterium
CTCGCCATGATCGCTGCGCTGCAGCGACCAGTTCATCGTGATGAACGTGCGCGAGTTCGCCATGCGCCGCGCCAGTGCGCGAATCGTGTCGGCGGGAATCTCGCTGAGGCGCGACGCCCACTCGGCGTCCTTCGGCGCGCCACCTTCGCGGCCCAACAGGTAATCGCGAAAACGATCGAAGCCAACCGCGTAGCGGCCGAGAAAGTCGGCGTCGTGCAGGCCCTCGGTGAGAATCGTGTGCGCGAGCGCGAGCACGATCGCAGTGTCGCTGTGCGGGCGTGGCGCGAGCCATTCGGCGTCGAGAAACGGCGCCGCGTCATCGCGCATCGGGCTGATGTTCACGAACTCTACGCCGGCCGCCTTGGCCTTGTGCAGCCATCCGCGGGTGACGTGCTCGATCGCGCCGCCGACGGTGACCTGGGTGTTGCGAATCGGCAGGCCGCCGAACGCCACGATCAGGTCCGTGTTCTCGACCACGCTCTGCCAACTGGTGGCCGGTCCGCCGACCGCCTGCGCGCTGCCGAGCACGCGAGTGGCGAGCACCACGCCGGCCGCCGTGCTGTAAGATTCGCGCGAGCCGGTGAAACCGCCGAGACGCACCATGAATCGCTTCAACTGTGACTGCGCGTGATGGAACCGGCCGACGCTGCCCCATCCGTAGGATCCCGCGAAAATGGATTGGTTGCCGTGCGAGTCGATCACGCGGCGAAGTTCGGTGGCGATAAGTTCGAACGCGCGCTCCCACGTCACGGAGACATAAGCGTCGGCGCCGCGGCCTTCGCGCGCAGAGCCACCCGGTCCATGCCGGAGCCATCCGACGCGCACCGCCGGCTGCGCGACGCGGCTCGCATGATGCACTGCGTCGGGAAGCGAGTTGATGACGTCGGAGGGGTCGGGGTCGCGTGCGAAGGGACGCACGGCGGTCAGGCGTCCACCGTCGACGACGGGCTCGAACGCGCCCCAATGCGAGCTATTGAGCGAACTGCTTTCTGGCGTGCTCATCAGCCCTGCAATAATGCTTTAGATTCGTTGGCGTGCCAATCCTGCGCGACATGGTGACGCCCCGGCCGCGAATCCTGTTCGTCGGGATCAATCCGAGCCTGCGGTCAGAACGTGAGGGGCATCACTTTGCGAGCCCCGGAAATCCGTTCTGGCGGCTACTGCACGCGTCGCGGCTGGTGCCCGAGGAACTCAAGTGCGAGGACGACGCGCGGCTCGTCGAGTTCGGGCTGGCGATAACGAACGTGTGCAGGCGGGCGACGCGGATGGCATCGGAACTGAGTGCGATGGAGCTCGATCGCGGCGAAAGGAGGCTGACGCGGAAGATCCGGCAACTGCGGCCGCGCGTGGTCGCGTTCGTCGGTGTGACGATCTACCGGCGCTATTTTCGGGTGAAAGCCGGCGACGGCGCGGGCTTAAGGGAGGAGCAAGTCTCAGGCGCGCGGGTTTTCGTGCTGCCCAATCCGAGCGGGCTGAACGCGAGCTTTCCGGGGTTCCGGCACAAGCTGGTCTGGTTCGAGCAGTTGCGCGACTTCGTCGAGGCGGAACTCAAGTAGTGAGGCTATTCGATCCCATAGCGGCGGCGCTTGCGCCACAGCGTTGTAACGTTGATGCCGAGCGTGCCGGCTGCTTCCTCGAGCGTGGCGCTGGCCGCGAGCACTCGCGCGATGTGCTCGCGCTCAACTTCGTCCAGGCTGGCCGCGGTCGGGATGCCGGACAGGTGTTCGCTCGAGTCGTGAAACAGCGAGTCAGGCAGGTCTTCAGGCGCGATCGTCTCGCCGCGCATCAGCACCGTGCCGCGCTCGATCGCATTTCTGAGCTCGCGGACGTTGCCGGGCCATCGGTAGCGCGTTAGCGCCGCAGCCGCTCCAGGAGCCAGCTTGATGCCGGGGCGGCCGTTGCGCAGGGCCGCGACGCCGAGCAGCCACTCCGCGAGCGGCAGAATATCTTCGCGGTGCTCACGCAGCGGCGGGACGCGCAACGTGATCACGTTGAGACGGTAGTAGAGATCCTCGCGGAAGCGGCGCGCCGCAACTTCCTGATCGAGCTCGCGATTGGACGCCGCGATGATTCGCGCGTCGACGTGGATGGTCCGTTCGCCGCCGACGCGTTCGAAGTTCTGCTCCTGCAGAAAGCGCAGAAACTTGGTCTGCAGCCGCGGCGTCAGATCCGAGACCTCGTCAAGAAAAACAGTGCCGCCGTTGGCCGCCTCCAGCCGTCCGGGCTTGTCCTTGACCGCGCCGGTGAAAGCGCCGCGCATGTGGCCGAAGAGTTCGCTCTCGAGCAACTCCTCGGACAGCGTAGTGCAATTGACCACCACAAACGGCTTGTCCTGGCGCGGGCTCCAGCGGTGGATCTGGCGCGCGATCACGTTTTTGCCGGTGCCGCTCTCGCCGGCGAGCAGTATCGTCGCGTCGCTGGACGCGGCCTGGCGCGCGGTCTCGAGCAGGCGCTGCATCGCGAGGCTCTTCGATTCGAGCATCGGCGCTTCGTCGATCGCACTGCGCAGCGCCCGATTTTCCGCCTGCAGCGACCGTACCTGCAGCGCGCGATCGACGGTGTGCTGGATCTGTTCGAGGGAGAACGGCTTGGTTACATAGTCGTAGGCGCCGGATTTCATCGCCTCGACCGCGTTCTCGACGGTGGCAAACGCCGTCATCAGGATTACCAGGCTGTCCGGCGCGCGGCGCTTGATCTCGCGCAGCAACTCGAGCCCGGTCATCTCGGCCATGCGGTAGTCGGTCAGCACGAGATCGAATTGAGCGTCGGCGAGCAGACTGACGGCCTGCGCACCGCTTTCCGCCGCGCGCACCTCGTGACCGAGCGACTCGAAGAACGTCGCAAGGCTGCGGCGGATGTTTTTCTCGTCGTCGACGATGAGGAGGCGCGCCATCACGCCTCCGGAGCGGCGGGAATTTCGACGATGAAGCGCGAGCCGTGCCCGTTGTTGCCCTCGACGAAGATGCGACCGCCGTGCGCCTCGACGATCTCCTTGACAATCGCCAGCCCGAGCCCGGCCGATCCCTTTTCGAAGCCCTCGGACCCGTACTGCACGAAGCGCTCAAAGATGTAATCCTTCAAGTCGGCCGGGATGCCGGGGCCCGAGTCAGAGACCTCCAGCCGCGACGCCCGCTCCCTGGCGACCGCGGCGACGCTGATCGTTCCGCCTTCCGGTGTGTAGCGCAGCGCGTTTCCGACCAGGTTTGAAATTACCCACGAAAGTTTGATCGGGTCGCCGACAATCTCCGGCACCGGCTCGATCCGTTCTTCGATCTCGATGTGCTTCTCGCGCGCCTGCAGTGCGAAACGGTGGGTCACGTCGGCGGCGAGCCGCGCGAGGTCCAGGCGCTTTTGCTGCACTGCTATCGCCGGCATTTCGCCGCGCGCGAGGTTGAGCAGATTATCGGTGAGCTGGCGCATCCGCGAGCACTCCTCGAGGATCACCTGGAGCAGCTCGTGATTTTTCGGCGTCGACTCAACCGACTCGCGACTGAGCAGCTCCGCCGACAACGCCAGCGAGGTCAGCGGTGTGCGCAGCTCATGCGACAGCGTGGCCACCAGGTTGGTGCGCGCGCGATCCTGGTCGCGCAGGTAGGTGACGTCTTGCAGGATCAGCAACGTGCCGAGCGATTTGCCCACCGTGTGATGCAGCGGCACCGGCTTCAGCACATACGAATGCTCGCGGCCGCGGACGTGGAGATCGATCTCCGTGCGATGGCCGTCGACGCCGGCCTTCTGGACGGCACGCAATGCGTCGCGGACGCGCAGGTAGTGCGGATGGTTGCTCGAGAGATCGTCAAACGGACTGCCCAGCGCATCTTGCGGATCGACGCCCAGGATCAGCGACGCAATTTCATTGATGTGTGCGACCACGCCGTCCGAATCGATCAGCACCACGCCGTCTTCCAGGCTTTCGATGATCGCCTCGGTCTTGCTCTTCTCGTAAACCAGGCGCTCGACGTTGAGCTTGTCGTATTGCTCCAGCCGCTCGGCCATCTGGTTGAACTCGCGCGCGACGGCCTCAAGCTCGGCCAGCGGTTGCGGGCCCAGCCGCACCTGGGACTTGCGCTGGCTGATTCCACGCAGCCGGTCGGCGAGCTCCGTCAATGGCTTCGAGAGCCGGATTCCCAGTCCCCACGAGACCGCGGCGCCGACGATCAGCACCAGCAGCAGGCCGGCCGCAAACTCGTAGGCGAGGCCGCGGCCGAGTTTGATCGCGCGGCTGTCGGCGCGAAACATCGCCGCCTTGTTCATCGCGATCAGATCGTCGAGGCGGCCATGCAACTCGTCGAATTCGTGATCGTACCCGGCGCCGGGCGGGCCGGAGGCGATGTCGTCGAACAGTTTCGCCCCGCGTTTGGAGATATCGGCGGCCAGCTCGGGCTCGCCGACTTCGGTGAAGTCGTGGTTCTCGACGTCGATCCAGCGGGTGAAGTTAGCGCGCGCTTCCGGCAGCACTTGCTTGCCGCGGCCGTCATGCTCGGCGACCTGCAGCGTGGTCAGCGCGGCGTGCATGTGTTGGGCTGCCTCGATACTCACGTAGTTGGCGTAGAGAGTCGTGCGGATTGCGCCGGCGAGCGCGTAGAGCCGCGGCAGGGTGAAAAGCCCCAGCAGGATCACCAACGCGAGCATCAGCAGCGTGCCGTTGCGGATGCGCCGCTGCAGTGACGGAGCGCTCATCGCGATTCCTCCGTTTCGTCGGTCGCGACGATTTCCACGTCCAGGTCGCGCGCGTTCTCGATCAGCCGCGCCGGCACGTCGCCCTTCCACCAGCGCCGCCAACGCGGTTGATGGGTGCGGCCGAGGATCAATTTGGACACGCCCTTTTCGTGCGCAAAGTCGATCATCGCCTTGACCACGTCGTCGGACTTGAGCCACACGGTCTCGGCGCCGAGGTCGCCGGCGAGATTGATGCTGTTGAGCAGCGCGACGAAATCTTTGGTGCCGATGTTGCGCACCGACTCGGACGGTGTCTCGACGTGGACCGCAAACCACTCGGCGTTGAGCTGGCCTGCGATGCGCGAAGCCTTGCGCAGCAGTTGACCCGAGTCGCCGGAGTTGGACGAGAGACCGACCATGATCCGATCGGTCACATAGGTGCGGCGCCCGCCTTCGCGCTTGAGCTGCTCCTGGTCAAGGCGCTGGCGGTCGAGGCTGCGGGCCACCTCGCGCAGTGCCAGCTCGCGCAGCGATTGCAGGTTGCTGGGCTTGAAGAAATTCTTGAGCGCCGGCTCGATTTGCGCGCGCGGATAAATCTTGCCCTCGCGCAGGCGTTCGCGCAGCGCCTCGACGGGCACGTCGATGTTTACGATTTGGTCGGCGCGCGCGAGGAATGAATCGGGCACCGTCTCGCGTACCTCGATTCCGGTTACGCGCTTCATCATCGCGTTCAGGCTCTCAACGTGCTGGATGTTGATCGCGGTGATCACGTTGATGCCGCCTTCGATGATTTCCTCGACGTCCTGGTAGCGTTTCTCGTGACGCGAGCCCGCGACGTTGGTATGCGCCAGCTCATCGACGACCACCACGTCGGGTTTGCGGGCGATGATTGCATCGAGGTCCATTTCCTCGACGGTGACTCCGCGGTAGGGCTCGCGGCGACGCGGTATGATCTCCAGATCGCCGATCCGTGCCGCGGTTTCGCGACGCTGATGCGTCTCGATCAGGCCGAGTACGACATCGACTCCCCGTTCGCGAAGCTGGTGCGCTTCGTCGAGCATCCGGTAGGTCTTGCCGACTCCTGCGGCGGCGCCGATGTACACTTTGAGTCGTCCGCGCTGGCGTTGTGGGACAAGATCGAGAAAAGCCTCGGGCTCGATTCGCTTGTCATCACTCATTCCGCTTCAGCGAGAATCTGCGCGACCTCCCGTCGTTCGATCGAGGGCTAAATTCAGCTGCAGCACGTTTACTCCCGGCTCTCCGAGAACCCCCGCCCATCGCTGGCGGGTGCTTTCAGAAACCAGGCCACGCACTTGATCTTCGCTCAGTCCGCGGGCGTGGGCAACCCGTGTCACTTGAAGCTCTGCGGCGGCCGGGCTGATCTCCGGATCAAGACCGCTGCCCGAGGTCGTCACGATATCGACCGGCACGGTATTGGGGCTGGTGCCGGGATTGCTCTCGACAAAGTTCTTGAGCCGCATCTTGACGTTGTCGATCAGCGCCTTGTTGGTGGGTCCGCTGTTCGAGCCGCTCGAGTTCGCGGCGTCGTAGCCCTTGTCGCCCGCGGCTGACGGCCGGCCCTGGAAATATTTCGGCGACGAGAAGTTCTGCCCGATCAGCGCCGAGCCGATACTCTGGCCGTCCTTGTCCAGCAGGCTGCCTTCCGCCTGCGCGGGGAAAAAGACGTGCGCCAGCCCGGCCATCGCCAGCGGATAGACGATGCCGATCAAAAGGGTCAGCACCAATGTCATCTTGATGGCAATCCAGAGTCGCATGCGGGTTTCTCCTAAGCCAGATGCATCGCGGCGACCACCAGGTCGATCGCCTTGATTCCGACGAACGGAATAATCACGCCGCCGAGACCGTAGATGAGCATGTTGCGGGTCAGGATCGCGGCTGCTCCGACCGGCCGGTATTGCACGCCGCGCAGCGCCAGCGGGATCAACGCAATGATGATCAGCGCATTGAAGATGACCGCCGACAGAATCGCGCTCTGCGGGGTGGCCAGGTGCATGATGTTCAGCGACTGGAGCTCGGGGTAGCCGATCACGAACATCGCGGGGATGATCGCGAAGTATTTGGCGACGTCGTTGGCGATCGAAAACGTGGTCAGCGCGCCGCGCGTGATCAGCAACTGCTTGCCGATTTCAACGACTTCCATAATCTTGGTCGGGTTCGAATCGAGGTCCACCATGTTGCCGGCCTCGCGCGCGGCCTGAGTGCCGGCGTTCATCGCGATACCGACGTCGGCCTGCGCGAGCGCCGGTGGTCGTTGGTGCCGTCGCCGATCATGGCGACCAGCTTGCCCTGCGCCTGCTCCTCGCGAATCAGCCGCAGCTTGGTCTCGGGCGTGGCCTCCGCGCGAAAGTCGTCGACGCCGGCCTCGTACGCGATTGCCGCGGCGGTGAGCGGATTGTCGCCGGTGATCATCACCGTGCGCATCCCCATCGCGCGCAGCCGCTCGAAGCGCTCGCGGATGCCTTCCTTGATGATGTCCTTCAGATGGATCACGCCGAGGATGTGGGCGCCGTCGACGACCACCAGCGGCGTGCCGCCGTTCTTGGCGATGCGCTCGACGATTCCGGGCAGTTCGGCCGGCGCCTTGCCGCCGTGCTCGGCCGCGAATTTGACGGCCTCGTCGGTGGCGCCCTTGCGAATCTGGCGGCCGCCGAGATCCACGCCACTCATGCGGGTCTGCGCGGAGAATGCGATGAAGTGCGCGTCCTTCTCCGCCAGGTCGCGGCCACGCAGATTGTACTGGCGCTTGGCCAGCACCACGATCGAACGCCCCTCCGGCGTTTCGTCGGCCAACGAGGCCAGTTGCGCGGCGTCGGCGAGATCTTCCTCGCGCACGTCCAACACCGGGATGAACTCGGTGGCCATGCGGTTGCCGAGCGTGATCGTGCCGGTCTTGTCGAGCAGCAGGGTGTCGACGTCGCCGGCCGCCTCGACCGCGCGGCCCGACATCGCGAGCACGTTGTGCTGCACCAGACGATCCATGCCGGCGATGCCGATTGCCGAGAGCAATCCGCCAATCGTGGTGGGGATCAGGCATACCAGCAACGCCACCAACACCGGCATCGACAGCGATGTGCCGCCGTACAGCGCGAACGGATAGAGACTGATGCACACCAGCATGAAGATGATCGTCAGGCCGGCGAGCAAAATGCTCAGCGCGATCTCGTTGGGGGTCTTTTGACGGTGCGCGCCCTCGACCAGCGCGATCATCCGGTCCAGGAACGTCTCGCCCGGGTTGGCGGTGATGCGCACTTTGATCCAGTCGGAGATCACGGTGGTGCCGCCGGTCACGGCGCTGCGATCGCCGCCGCTCTCGCGAATCACTGGTGCGGATTCGCCGGTAATCGCCGCTTCGTTGACCGCCGCGACGCCCTCGACGATCTCACCGTCGCCGGGAATCACGTCGCCCGCCTCGACCAGCACCACGTCGCCGCGGCGCAGTTGCGTCGCGGGAACCAGCTTTGTCGCGGCGCCGTCGATCAGCTTGGCCTGGGTCTCGGTGCGCGTCCTGCGCAAGGTTTCGGCCTGCGCCTTGCCGCGTCCCTCCGCCATCGCTTCGGCAAAGTTCGCGAATCCGACGGTGAACCAGAGCCAAATTGCGATTTGGAATTCGAATCCCGCCAGCGCCATCCGGCCTTCAACGAAATCGCGGCCGAGAATGATCGTGACCGCGAGCGCCGTTACCTCGACCACGAACATGACCGGATTGCGCGCCTGGATCCGCGGATCGAATTTGCGTAGCGAATCGTTGAACGCGACCTTGACGATTTTGGCGTCCCAGAGCGCGGTTGCCTTTCGTTCAGCCATCGACATTTACTCCGTCAGCGACCGGCGCGCCGCTAGTACAGCTTGCCCTTCATCATCGCCAGGTGCTCGACGATCGGCCCCAGCGCGTCGGCCGGGAAGAACGTCAGCGCCGCGACGATCAGAATCACGCCGATCAGCAGGATCACAAAGATCACGCCGTTGGTGGGGAACGTGCCGGCGCTCGGCGGGGCCGCTTTCTTGCCGACCAGCGAGCCCGCCAACGCGAGCACCGGAATTTTCATCATGAATCGCCCGAACAACATCACGGTCCCCAACGACCAGTTGTAGAAGGGCGTGTTGGCGCTCAGCCCCGCGAACGCGGAGCCGTTGTTGGCCGACGCCTCGGTGTACGCGTAAAGGATTTGTGAGAATCCGTGTGGACCTGGATTCGAGATTCCCGCAAGGCCCGCCTTGGACACGATCGCAACCGCGGCCGGGATGAGAATCACGGCGGGAAAAATAAGGATGAAGAGCATCGCGAGCTTCATCTCGCGGCCCTCGATCTTCTTGCCCAGGTACTCCGGCGTCCGTCCGACCATCAGGCCCGCGATAAATACCGAGAGCACCGCCATCACCAGCATCCCGTAAAGTCCGGAGCCGACGCCGCCAAAAATGATTTCGCCGATCTGCATGTTGACCAGCGGAACCAGCCCGCCAAGCGGCGTGTAGCTGTCATGCATCGAATTCACGGCGCCGCACGAGGTGTCGGTCGTGACCGTCGCCCACAGCGCTGAGTTGACGATCCCGTAGCGCACCTCCTTACCTTCCATGTTGCCGCCGCTCTGCGACGCGCTCGCGGTCTGATTGATGCCCGCGGCGGCGAACTGCGGATTGCCGCGCTGTTCGGCCCAAATCGCAGCCGATGCGCCCATCAGGAAGAGCAGGCCCATGGTGGCGAAGAGCGCCCAGCCCTGGCGCCGATCGCCGGCCATCGCGCCAAATGTGTGAGTGAGGCCGGCGCCAATCGCGAAGATCGCGAGCATCTCGAGGAGATTCGTCAGCGGCGTGGGATTCTCGTACGGATGCGCGGAGTTGGCGTTGAAGAAGCCGCCGCCGTTGGTGCCCAACTCCTTGATCGTTTCCTGCGACGCGACCGGGCCTTGCGCGATGGTCTGCGTGGCGCCCTCCAGAGTTTTGACCTGCGTGTACGCGCTGAGGTTGTCGGGCACGCCCTGCCACACCAGCACCAGCGTCAGAACGAAGCAGATGGGCATCAGCACCCACAGCGTCGCGCGCGTCAGATCAACCCAGAAGTTGCCGAGCGTAGTCGCACTGCGGCGGACGAAGCCGCGAATCACGGCGATCGCCACGGCGATACCGGCGGCGGCGGAAACGAAGTTGTGATACGCGAGACCCGCCATCTGCGTCAGGTAGCTCATGGTGGATTCGCCGCCATAGGCCTGCCAGTTGGTGTTGGTGGTGAAGCTGGCGGCGGTGTTGAAGGCGAGGTCCGGCGCTACGGCGCTCATGTGTTGCGGATTGAACGGCAGAAACTGCTGGAGCCGTTCGAGCCCGTAGAGCAGCAACATTCCGACCGCGCTGAACAGCAGCATCGAAATCGCGTACTCGATCCAGGTTTGCTCGGTCCGCGGATGAACTCCGCAAACCCGGTAGATGGCGCGCTCGACCGGCTTAAGTATCGGATCGAGGCGGGTCGGCTCGCCGGCGAATACGCGGGCCATGTAGAGGCCGAGCGGGACGCTGATCGCTGTGACCAGCACCGAAAAAATCCCTACCTGGATGACTGCATTCGCAAGCAAGGTTGTACTCTCCTAGAACTTTTCAGGTCGCAGCATCGCGTAGACCAGGTAAGCCAGCAGCGCCGCCGCCATGATCGATCCCAAGGTCAATTCCCAAGGCGTCATAGTCGTGTGCACCCGTGAACGTAGGCCAGGCTGATTGCGAAAAAAGCGACCGTCGCGAGTATCGAGACAAAATCCCACATATTCGTTATCCGATTTCTGAGGATGTGATTGAGCGGGAACTTTTAGACGTGCACTCCGGGCCGCTGCCGACGATCGGCACGCACGGGTGCGGCGCCGTTCGATCCATTAGCACGAATGGGCGCGTGCGTGAGAATCTCCAGCGCGGGACACGGTCCGGTCGCGAAGGTTGCGACACGTCGAGCTGCTTCGTCATGATCGAGCGCAGTGAATTTGTCGCTGACGGCTGTGATCAGGCCGCGGCGTCCGTCGTTGACGATGAACGACCACTTGCAGCGCGCGCAGTGATAGAGGTAGCGGCGCGGCTTGAACAAGCCCGGCAACTTTTCAATCGCTCTGATCGCGAAGATGTGGCCCAGGGTCGCTGTTGTTTCCGGTCTCATCTCAAAAGACCTCCGCGGTCTCTGAGCCGTTAACAGCACTGGGCATGCCAATGCGAAAAGCCACTGGAATTCTAGCGTTTCAAGCTCTTTTGACTAGCGAGATTTCAAATTGCATCGTGTCGTGCAATGCAATCTGCATTATCGAGCTGCCAGTATCACTGCGGATGTTGATGCAGGCGCGACGCAAAACTAGCATCGGCCTTCGATCCTCGAACGAGGGCGGCGTCACGCGCTTATGAAGAAGATGAGTCGGAGTCCCGCGCGGAAAAAGTCGAAGGCGACGCGGCCCAAAGCCGGCCGCAAGACGAAGGCCGCAGCCGCGCGCCGAGGCTTCGGGACGAAGCACGTCATGCTGATGGTCGGCACCCGCAAAGGGGCGTTCATCTACCATGGCGACGCGTCGCGCTCGCGATGGCGCCTGGACGGGCCGCATCGCCTCGGCGAGATCGTCAATCACGTGGTGCTCGATCCCCGCGACGGCACGACGATGCTGATGGCGGCGCGCGCCGGTCACCTGGGCCCGACGATATTCAGATCAAGCGACATGGGCCGCACCTGGAAGGAAGCGACGCAGCCGCCCGCATTTCGCAAGGCCGAGAACGGCGCGAACGCGCGCGCGGTGGAATATACGTTCTGGCTGTCAGCGGGGCATCGCAACGAGCGCGGCGTCTGGTACGCCGGAACCTGCCCGCCCGCGATGTTCCGCAGCGAGGACGGCGGCGCGACGTGGCGCGGAATCGACGGCTACAACGATCATCCGATGTGGCCGAAGTGGAATCCGCCGAATGCGGGCACTCCCGACGGCTTGGTGCTCAGTTCGGTGAACGTCGACCCGCGCGACGCCCGCCACATCTATATGGTGACGTCGGACGGCGGCTTGTTCGAGACTTATGACGCTGGAGAGTCGTGGCGCTCGCTCAACAAGGGCGTCGAGGCGAATTTCCTGCCCGACCCGTATCCCGAGTACGGACAGGATGTGCATTGCCTGGCGCTGCATCCTGCTATGCCCGACCGGCTCTACCAGCAGAATCACTGTGGCATCTACCGCCTCGATCGCCCGAGCGAGACATGGACTCGCATCGGCAACAACATGCCAAAGGAAATCGGTGACATCGGCTTCGGCATCGTGGTCCATCCGCGCGATCCCGACACGGCGTGGGTGTTTCCGATGGACGGTACTACGGTGTGGCCGCGGACCAGTCCCGACGGCAAGCCCGCTCTCTATCGCACGGCCGACGCGGGTGCGACGTGGAGTCGGCAGGATCGCGGTCTGCCGCGCGAGAATGCGTGGTTCACCGTCAAGCGCCAGGCGTTTTGCGCCGACGACTTCGATCCGGTGGGAATTTATTTCGGCACGACGAGCGGCGAACTCTGGATGAGCCCGAACGAAGGCCGCAGTTTCAATTTGGTCGCGGCGCATCTGCCGCATATCTATTCGGTGGTCGCCGCAACGATCGAATAGGGCGGGTGAGCGATGCGCGTTACGATTCCGAGTCCGCTGCGCTCATACACCAGGGGGCTGAGCGAGGTCGCGGCGTCAGGTGCGACGTTCGCGGACTTGCTGCTCGACCTGGAGCGGCAGTTCCCGGGAATCCGCTTCCGCATGATCGACGAGCAGAATCGCATCCGCCGACACATCAGATTTTTCGTCGAGCGCGAGTTGGTGACCGATCTGGCGCAGGCGCTGCGTCCGAGCGACGAGATTCAGATCATCTGCGCGCTCAGCGGCGGCTGACGTCTCTAATCCTGCTTCACCAGCAGACCGCGGTTGCGCGCCTTCTCGAAAATCCAAAGGAAGCCGCCCACCGCCATCATGAAGTACACCACGTTCAACCCGACGCCCCACCAGAAATGCACCGCCGAGAAGCCCTGGCCCGCGAGTATCGCACGCATGCCCTCGAACGAATGCGCCGTCGGCAGCATCCACGCGATCGCGCGCAGCCAGGGCGGCAGCGCGGACATCGGATAGAACACGCACGAAACCGGTTGCAGCAACGCGGCAAAGCTCCACGCCAGCGCCTGGATTTTCGTCGTGAAGCGGAAAATGAAGCCGGTGATTATGATGCCCAGCGCCAGCGCGAACACCACCAGGTTCGCGATGAACGGCAGGAACCGCGGGAGCAGCGGAAAGATGTCGAACGAGTAGGCCGCCCACGCAATCAACGACGCCGCCGTCATCCCGAGCGCGACCTTGATCACGTTCACCATGATCAGACCCGTCATGTATTCCCACACCGTCAGCGGCGTCGAGAATAGGTTGATCAGGTTGCGTGACCACAACTCGTCCAGAAAGCCGACCGCCATGTCGCGCTGGAAGGCGAAGAACATCCCCCACAGGATCGCGGCGCCGAGCAGAAAGCTGACGACGCCGGGCTGCAGGCGGTTGCCGCGCGCCAGGTAAATCGTGAAGAAGCCCCACACGATGATGTCGAGCACCGGCCAGTAGAGCAGGTCGGTCAGGCGATCGACGTTGCGCCGCGCCTCGTACGCGTGACGCTCGATGACCGCCGCGATGCGATGAAATTTCATGCCGCTTTCTCCCGAGCCAGGCGCATGAAGACTTCCTCCAGCGCCGGCTCCGCGCGCTCCTCCTTGAGGATCGCCTGCGTGATCTCGATCGGACTACCGCATGCGACCACTTTGCCGTGATGCAAAAACACGATGCGGTTGCACATGCGCTCGACCTCGTCCATGTTGTGCGACGTGTAAAGGATGGTGGTGCCGTTCTCGCGCTGCGCTTCGAGCAGCACGTTCTTCACCTGCCACGCGATCTCCGGATCGAGATAGGCCGTCGGCTCGTCGAGCAGCAGCAGCCGCGGCTTGTTCATGAACGCCTTGCACAGACCGACGCGGGTGTTCTCGCCCGACGACAGCCGCGAGATTGCCTTGTCGCGCAGCTTGACGATTCCGAACAGCTCGAGCAGCTCGTCGATACGCTCGCGCGGGCGGGGAACATTGTAGAGCCGCGCGAAAATCTTCAGGTTCTCCAGCACCGTCAGCCGGAACGGAAACGCGACGTACGGCGAGGTAAAATTCAGGTCCTGCAGAATTTCCTCGCGATGGGTCTCCATCGACTTGCCGAAGATGCTGATTCGCCCCGCGCCCGGCGTGATCAGGCCCAGGATCATGTGAATCGTGGTGGTCTTGCCGGCGCCGTTGGGGCCGAGCATCCCGACAATTTCGCCGCGCTCGACGCCGAATGAAACGTTGTCGACGGCGGTGAAGTCGCCGAAGGTCTTGCTCAGATTTTCAACTTCAATCAACATCGCCAAACCGCCTTGCGCGTCGAGCGCGCACATTCACGAACAACCAACGACCGCGAAAATAAAAAACGGCCACGGATGATTCTGCTTCACCCGTGGCCGCTTCATGCGTCTTGAATTGTTGGTCAGCTAGGACTCAATGGTTCAGACACACTCCCACGGGGAATTTTCCCCGGACTTTTGCGTTCTGTGGATTCATCGAGAGTGTGTACTCCGCCCTTGCGAGACCGCGACTCTAGCAAATCGTCATTTGCCACGCCAGCCGAGCTATGCGCGCGGCGCGGGCTGCGGTCCGCGAATCAACTTGCCCGGCATCGCGTCGGTTGCCTTGCCGTTCTCGTAAGTAACCTCGCCGGTGACGACCGTGTAGCGATACCCATCGACGTGCTGAACCAGCCGGCGGCCGCCCGCGGGCAAATCGAACACCATCTGCGGCGGATGCAGGCGCAGGTTGTCGAGGTCGATCACGTTGACGTCGGCCTTCATCCCGGGCGCGAGCACGCCGCGATCCAGCAGTCCGTAAAAGTGCGCGGTGTCGGCGGTCTGACGCTTGACCGCAAGCTCGATCGGCAGGCGCTCGCCGCGGCTGCGATCGCGCACCCAGTGCGTCAGCAGGTAGGTCGGCATGCTCGCGTCGCAAATCGCGCCGCAGTGCGCGCCGCCGTCGCTCAGCCCGAGCGCGGTGACGGGATCGGTCAGCATCTCGCGCAGCGCGTCGAAGTTGTAGTCGGAATAGTTGGCGAACGGCATGTAGAGCAGCTCGCGGCCGTTGCGCTCCAGCAGCAGCTCGTAGGTCAGCTCGTGCGGCGTTTTGCCCATCCGCTTCGCGCGCTCGGCCACGCTGTCTTCGCGCGCGGGCTCGTAGTTGGGCGGATCGCCGAGCGCGAACAGCTTGATGAAGTTGTTCAGGAAATAGTTGGCCATGCGATCCTGGGTCGCCGGCTGCTCGCCCAGGATCTTCGCGCGAATCTCGGGGTCGCGCAGCTTTGCAACGCGCTCGTCGATCGGCAGATGCGAGAGCGCGCGATACGTCGGATGTGTGATGAACGGATGCAGCGAACTCTCGAGGCCCATCAGGATTCCGGTCGGACGCCCGGGAATCTGCGGCACCAGGTGCGCGCCATTCGCGTTGTAACGACGCACGCGGTCGAGCACGTCGCGATAGCCGGTCGGATTGTGATCGATCTGCGCCATCGCA
>DASQHV010000452.1:0-16085 GCA_035631915.1 Candidatus Acidiferrales bacterium
CAGAAGAGTATCTCGTCGACGACGCGGTCGGGTCCGACCGTGCGCGCAAGCGGCACCAGCCGCGTATCGGGCGGCAGGCGCGGAACGAAGTGGTTTTTGTAAAATCGATGCAGCTCCTTGTAGCCGTAGCCGCCCGTCAGCGTCGGGATGTGATTGACGTAGGCGTCCGCCGTCATCGTGGCCATCGTGGCGTCGGCGTCGCGATACTTGAATTCCTGGTCGCCGTGATTGTCCCATAGCGCACTCAGGTCGTAACGCAGGCCAAGCGTGCGGCGAAACAGACCGAGCGTGCGCGAGCGTGCGAGTTGCGCGGCGAAAGGATGGAACGCGTCGCGGCGGCGATCGTTGTTGAAGGCGTGGCCGGCGTCGGCATAGACGTAAAATTCCGCGTCGTCATGCGCGCTGAACGCCGCGCGGATTTTTTCGCGGGACTCGGGCGGCACAGCGGTGTCGGTTCCGCCGAAGTGGAAGAGAATAGGGCATCGCACCGACGCGGCTTCGCCAAGATGCGGCTCCATCCGAGTGCCGTAGTAACTGACGGCGGCGTCGAGGCGCGCAGGCAGTCGTGCGGCCGCCAGGAACGCGAGCCGTCCGCCCATGCAGTAGCCGACCGCGCCGATTTTGCCCTTGAACTCCGGCTGCGAGCGCAAGGCCGATATCGCCGCGCCGATATCGGTGACGCCCTGCTTGTCGTCGAAGCGCCGGCCGTATTCGCGCGCCGCTTTAACATCGTCGGCAGTGAAGCCGAGCTCGACCCCGGGCTTAAGGCGCCAGAACAGGTCGGGCGCGAGCGCGACGTAACCTTCCTCCGCCCAGCGATCGACCACCGACCTGATGTGCGCGTTGACGCCGAAGATTTCCTGGATGACGACGACTCCCGGACCTGAGCCCGAGGGCGGCGTCGCGAGGTATCCGCTGAAGGTTCCGCCGTCGTCAGCTTTGATGCTGATAGTTCTGCCGCTCATTCGATGAATCCCCGCTTGGTGGATGCCGACGCCACGGTCGGCCGGTTGGAAGTTCGCGCGTCAGCGCCTCTTATAGCAGGCCTCAGCAAGTCCAAAACAGCGGCCGGTGAGAATCGATCGAGTCCGAGACGCGAGTGTCCCAGACTGCGACGCATGGTCCATAAGTGCATCACTCAGCTAGCTATGAGTAATTAAGACGAATGGGTGGAGCGGAGTTGCCCTGCACTGATCTCGTTTGGAGGTCGTCGCTATCCTCGGCCAAACGCATGGAAAATAGCCATAGAGATGCAACCAGGTGATTCTACCGTCAGAGATAGCCTGTATTAGCCAGTTCAGGCTCAACCCTTGCTCTGACTAGCCTTATTGCGCGCATTGTCCTCGGCTACGCGCGCCTCGGAGGCCTCATTTGTCCCATCGCAAAGCTTTCCATCGCAGCCCTGGCCGCCGGCGCATATTGCTGACCTTCGTCGCTTCGCTGGCGGCGCTTGTCGGTTGGCTCCACGCGTTTCCGATGGCGCCGGCGGCTCGCGCGCAGTCGGCGCTGAATCCGCCCACGCGAATCGTCGGCATCCAATCGTCCGCGAGCTTGCGCGCGAATGCGAATTTCGCCGAGCTTGCATCTGGATCGAAGGCCGGGGTTGCGTCGCCGCGCGGACGAATCAAGCCGCTCGCGATTCATCGCCCGCTGCCGGGCAGCACTGGCGACGAGACATCGGAACAACTGGAAAGTTTGAATCGCGCCGAAATTTTCAACGAGCGGATCCCCGGCCCCAGCGAGCGTGGCGCATCGGATGCCGGCGCGCGCTCGCGAATTCGCACTACCAACTTTCCAGCGCAAGGCGACACCGGCAATATCACCCCGCCCGATACGCAGGGCACCGTCGGCCCAAACCATCTGATGGTCACACTGAACAACAACGTGACGATTCAGTCGCGCACCGGCACGACGCTTTCGAGCGTGCCGATCGCGGGATTTTGGTCGAGCCTTGGCGACATCACCGAGGCGTTCGACCCGCGCGTGCTGTTCGACGCAAGCGCAAATCGATGGATCATGTCGTCGGGCGCGAACGCCGCGACAGCGTCGTCATACATTCTGATCGGCGTGTCGGCGACCAGCGACCCGACCGCGGGCTGGTTTCTGTACAAGGTGAAGGTCAGCGCGACGGGTGACGGCTGGGCCGACTATCCTACGCTGGGCTACAACGGCGATTGGATCGTGGTGCAGACCAACGTGTTCAGCGTCAGCACGTTCGGGTTCATGGGCTCGAATATCTACGCGTTCAACAAGGCCGACCTGTATGCGGGCGGCATCGGGCAGTACGCGATGTTCCACGACAACTCAGGCTACACCGATAATCCCGCGGTGACCCACGACGCGACGCTTCCGGTCGAATACCTGGTGCGCAACTGGAACGGGCAGGCCGGGATGCTGCGCATCAGCACGATCACCGGCGCGGTCGGCGCCGAAGTGATGACGGTGGGCGCCGGATGGATCGTTTCGGCCAACACCTGGGGAGACTTCGCGCCGGTGACGAACTTTGCGCCGCAGCTCGGCTCGACGGAAGGAATCGACACCGACGACAGCCGAATCGAAAACTGCGTCTATCGCAACGGGTCGTTGTGGATGGCGCAGACCGTGTATCTGCCAGCCGGCGGGCCGACCGCGCGCTCGAGCGCGCAGTGGTGGCAAATCAACACCGCGGGCGGGAGCCTCGGGCAAGTGCAGCAGCAGGGACGGGTAGACGATCCGTCGGCGTCTTTCGACTTCGCGTACCCGACGCTCGACGTCAACGCTGCCGACGACATGATGCTTGGCTACTCGCGATTTGGCGCGTCGCAGTATCCGAGCGCGAACTACTCGATCCGGCTGCACAACGATCCGCCGAGCACGCTGCGCGCCGACGTTGTGATCAAGACGGGCGAGGCGCCGTACTTCAAGGACTTCGGCACCGGCGACAATCGCTGGGGCGACTACAGCAACACCGCCGTTGACCCGGTGAACGACCGCGACCTGTGGACGATCCAGGAGTACGCGGGAGTTTCGAACAGTTGGGGAACCTGGTGGGGAAGCGTTGCGATTACCGCTAGTTCGCCAACGCCGACGCCCACACCGTCGGCTACGCCAACTCCCACTCGTACGCCGACGCCGACGCGCACACCCACTCCGACCCGCACGCCGCGCCCGCGGCGGACGCCTCGGCCGCGGCGCACGCCAGCCGCGGAGGCGTACATCCAGGGGCGTTGAGCACAATAAACAGCTATTTGTCAGTGCTATGCACCTCTAAACGGCTAAAAACTAAAGGTCTTGAGGTGTCATCGATGCTACTAAAAGTCGTTAAAATGCTACAAAACCGTGCAAACGGCTTGAACTATAGGTCGACAACACAAGCTCGAATTCAGAAATATAGCCCTGACTTCAAGGACTAATCGGCGACTTTTCGGCAACGATTCAACTCATCAGCGTCGCTGACCGCAACCGCAACCGCGCGCGGCGCGACTCTTGCTGATTACTTCCCCGGCTGCGTCCTTTGTTCTGCAGGCGCCTCGGGGAGGGCATCGGTGCGAAAAGCTACTCATCGGCCGTTAGTTCAAACACGTCACGACCTGGTTCTGATAATCGGAACCGCGTTGGCACTGGGGCTTGCCTCGACGTTCGCGGTTTTTTCTGCGGGCGTCGCGCGCGCGCAGACTGGGCAATCGGCAGCGGTGCCGGGGAACCATCCGGCGGCCGTCGCGAACCTGGCGGTGCGCGCCGCAGCGGACCGCCCGCTCACGATTCGAATCGGATTCGCGCTGCGCAACCGCGGCGCGCTTGCGAAGCTGATCGCCGATCAGCAGGACCCGTCTTCGCCGCGGTATCGTCGATGGCTGAGCGCAGCGCAATTCGATGCGCGATTCGGCCGTACCGCTGCCGAGGTTGCAGCGGTGAGTGCGTGGCTTCGCAGCCAGGGCTTCCAGGTGCGGCGCTCGACGGCGCGCGAGATAACCGCGGGCGCGACCGTCGCGCAGGCCGAGTCGGCATTCAGCACCACGATAGCGGCGTCGAGCGACGACGCAGTCTTCGCGAACACTACCGATCCGGCAGTGCCCGCGGAGTTTGCGGGAGTGATCGGATCGATCGACGGGCTGGACAACACGATTCATGCAGTGTCGTTTGGGATTAGACCGCGGCAAGGGGCAAAGGCGTCGCCGACGAAAGCGGCGAGTGCATCCGGTCTGCTAGCGGCGCCTGGCCGAGCGAAAGACTCTGCCGCGCGCGACGCGCTCAGACTGGTGGCCGCGGTCACGGAATACAACGGCGGATCGGGCCCGGGGTTCGCGCCGGCAGACCTTTACACATTTTATGACGAGACGCCGTTGCTGAGCGCGGGAACCAACGGCGGCGGCGGCGATTGCATCGCGATCGTGGAAGACACCGACTATCTTGACGCCTCAGTCAACAATTTCGACGCGACGTTTTCGCTTCCGGCGCTGAGCGTGACGCGCGTGCAGGCGGATCCTTCGAGTCCCGGCATCACCGGCGGCGAGGACGAAGCGTTGCTCGACGTCGAATGGGCGCACGCGGTGGCGCCCGGAGCGCCGATCAACGTTTACGAAGGCACGTCGTTGTTCGACGCGATCGCGAAAGCGGTGAACGACAACGCCTGCGGGACGATCTCGATCAGCTACGGATTTTGCGGCGGCAGCAGTTCCTTTTACACCAGCTCGCTGGATTCGCTGTTCGTCAAGGCGGCGGCGCAGGGACAATCGGTCTTCGCTTCCTCCGGCGACCAGGGCGCGGCGGGACTCGTGCTGAACAATCTGGGCACGGCGTGCGTGGCCGGCACCTCGCGCAACGTCAGCGAGATGGCAGCGGACCCGAACGTAACCGGAGTCGGCGGCACGCAATTCACGCCGGTCTATTCAAGCGACAGCGACGTTGGCTTCGTGCCTGAGAGTGCATGGAACGATCCCGCGGGCGCGACCGGCGGCGGCGCCAGCGCGCTGTTTGCAAAGCCTGCGTTTCAGTCCGCGTTGACGGTCGCCGACGGCCATCGCGACGTGCCGGATATCGCGCTGGGCTCGAGCCCGTACTCGCCGGGATTCTACTGGACGACCGACAGCGGCGGCGCGCCACTGCTCACGTGCTGCATCGGCGGCACCAGTATCGCGGCGCCGATGTGGGCGGGGTTGTCGAAGCTGGTCGCGCAGCTGGCCGGAGTGCGGCTCGGCAACATGAATCCTCGGCTCTATCAGCTTGCGGCGAGTGGAAATTCCGCGCAGACGGGACTCCGCGATTCGATCGCCGGAAACAATACCTACAACGGCGTGAGCGGCTACAGCGCGGGAGCCGGATACGATCAGGTCACCGGACTTGGCAGCGCCGACATGGCGACATTCGCGGCGGCGTACACCTCGTCGGGCCCGTTGCCGACGCCGACGCCGACGATTTCTGCGACGCCCACCGCGACTCCGACGCGTACGCCCAGCCCGACGCCGACGTCAAAGAAGCCTCAGCGGACTCCGACGCCGACGCGCACTCCGACCCCGACCACCGCGCCGACGCGCACTCCGACTCCAACCGGCACTCCGGGGCCGACCACGCGCCCAACGCCAACCGCAACGCCGACCCCGGGAGGTCACCACCATCATTAATTGAAGCCACAATTCAGCGTTGCGATGCGCCGAGAGGGGGACGTATCGCGAATGCATCTCGAGAATAGCCGGTCCGGAATTCCGCGACCGGCTGTTTTTTGAAGCGCCGGATTCAGTCGACACCTGCACCAACCGTGCGGCGGGCGCACCCGGATCAATTGCTTGGCAAATCGCCGACGCTCGGCTAATTCAGATCGCGATGGATGACGGATTTTGTGCGCCGACGCCGGCGGGCCCGGAGAGGATGCGGCGTTTTCGCGAGGATGGCTTCTTTGTCACCGGGCCGATTCTGTCGGACGCCGAATGCGACGAAATCGCGGCCGAGTACGATCGAATCGGACGCGTGATGCCCGTCGGCGACGCCGCCGATGGACCGCTCGCGTATCAGCCGATGCTTCATTTGCGAAGTCCGCTGCTCACGCGGTATGCCGCCGACCGCAGATTTATCGAGATCGCGGCGCCGCTCGTCGGCGGCGACTTGCGACTCTACTGGGAGCAGGCGGTGACCAAGCCGCCACACGCGCAAACCGAGGTCCCGTGGCATCAGGACACCGGCTATGGACCGACCGATCCCGCCGAGTACGTGACCTGCTGGACCGCACTCGAGGACGCGACGCTGAACAATGGATGTCTTTGGGTTCGCCCCAGGAGCCATCGCGCGGGTGAAGCGAAGCACCAGAGAATTTCGGACCGCACGTTCTTGTTGAGCGGCTACGACGGCGACGAGCGCGGCGTTGCGGCGCCGATTCCGCGCGGTGCGGCGCTGGTCATTTCGTCGCTGCTGATGCATCGCAGCGGTCCCAACCTGACCGACGTT
Source organism: Candidatus Acidiferrales bacterium (assembly GCA_035631915.1). Lineage (GTDB taxonomy): Bacteria > Desulfobacterota > Binatia > Binatales > Binataceae > Binatus. Next base: position 6,418 of record DASQHV010000452.1, read on the forward strand.
TCGCGGCGCGCGTGGGTGCTTCAGTACTGCGCCGCGGCCACCGTGCACGGCACGACGCGAGTGCCGTTCGACGATCGGCTGCTGATCGCGCGCGACGGAGTGCCGCTGGATCCGCCGATTCGTGAACGTCCGTTTGATCCGCGCAGGTCGTAGGAATCGTCTTCATTGCGGTCTGCGTCGGAGCCGGAAGCGAAGCTGTTAATCTTGAAGTTGGGCTCTTTTGTAGTATGTTCCTCGATTCATCCTCGACGCGTAGGCGTGGTTTTGGGCGCGTAACCATTCCCCAGTTCGCGCGTATTCGTTCAGGGTCAATAGAATTGAAGTAGAAGGCAGGATCGGGCAGGAGCTGTGAGGGTGAGAGGGTCGTTGGGGTTGACGCTGGGAGCCGCGATCGCGGGAGTCCTATGCGTTGCCGGTGCGGCTGTATTCGGCGCCAATGGCCGGGTCGGGACGGCTTCGCGCGGGTGGGCAAGCGCCGGCGCCGCATCGAGCCCCGCGGGATCGAACATCGACGGCGTGTTCACCTACCGCTACGACAATTTCCATGACGGGCAGAACCTCAACGAAACCATACTGACGCCGACGACGGTAAACCCCGGGACCTTCGGCCTGCTGTTCGTGGCCGGAGTCCAGGGACAGATCTATGCGGAGCCGCTGTACGTTTCGGGGGTGTCGATTCCCGGCCAGGGCACGCACAACGTGGTGTACGTCGCCACCGAGCTCGACATCGTCTATGCGTTCGACGCGGATACGGGAGCGCAGTTGTGGTCGCTGCCGTTCACCGATCCGAACATCCCGAGCACTGCGGTGCCAGCGAGCGACACCAGCAGCGACGACATCACGCCGTGGGTGGGAATCACCTCGACGCCGGTAATCGACGCATCGACCGGCACGCTCTACGTGGTCTCTAAGGTCAAGCTGCCGGCCACCCAATATCAACAGCAACTTCATGCGCTCGATATTGCGACGGGCGCCGAAAAGTTTGGCGGTCCGGTGACGATTAGCGCGACTATCGCCGGCATCGGCGACGGCAGCGTCGGCGGGATGATCGCCTTCAATCCGCTGAAGCAGAATGCGCGCGGGTCGCTGACCTTGGCGGGCGGCGTGGTCTATATCGCGTTCGCTTCGCACGGCGACAACGGGCCGTACCACGGATGGATCCTGGGCTATGACAAAGGGGCGCTCAACAACCCGCCGATCGTTTACAACGACACGCCCAACGGCTCCGAAGGCGGCATTTGGGAATCGGGATGCGGTCCGGGCGTGGACTCGAACGGAGACTTGCTGGTCGTCACCGGCAACGGAACATTCAATGTGAATGCGATGAATTACGGCGACTCGATCTTACGGCTCACGCCCGGCAGCGGTGTGCTGGCGATCAGCGATTTCTTCACTCCGTTCAATCAGGACCAGCTGTCAGCGTTCGATCACGACCTGGGATCGGGCGGCACGCTGATTCTGCCGGATCAGGGGGATCCGACCCCGCATTTGATGCTCAGCGGTGCAAAGGAAGGATCGCTTTTCCTGGTCGATCGCGACCACCTGGGCGGTTTCGATCCCAACACCAACAACATCGTGCAGTACATTCCGGACAAGGTTGGAAGCGCAGTCTTCTCGACGCCGGCATACTGGCAAGGTCAGGTGAAGGGCGTGTTGACGAACCTGATCTACGCGGTTGGCGTAAAGGACTCGCCCAAGATGTTCGCGATCGCGAACGGGCAAATCGGACTGCCGTACGCCTCGATTGCGCAGAAGTTCAACATCGGATTCCCGGGCGCGTCACCGGTGATATCGGCGAACGGACAAACGGGGGGCGTGATGTGGTTCATCGACAGCTCGGCCTACGCCGGTCCGGGACCAGCGGTGCTCTACGCGTTTGACGCGACCGACTTGTCGCGGGAGCTCTACGACAGCAATCAGTTCGCCGCGAACGACAATCCCGGACCCGCGGTAAAGTTCACGGTTCCGACGGTGGCCAACGGCAAGGTCTACGTCGGCACACAGACCCAGTTGGCAGCGTTTGGAATTCTCTCGACGCCGCGACCCACTCCATCGCCGACTCCGACCCCGACAGCGAGCGCGACCCCGACCGCAAGCTCAACCCCCACGCCGACACCGACTGCGACGCCGACGGTCACCGCGACACCCACCCAGACCTCGACGTCAACGCGAACTCCGACGCCGACGGCCACCGCCACGCCGACTCCGACGCCGCAATTTACGCCGGTCCCCAACGCGATCAGCGTCCGTCCCAACGCGGTGCACTTTTCCGGCCGCACGCTTGCGGTGTCCGGCCAGAGCAGCAAGGCGGCACAGGTAAGCGTAACCAATCAGCGCGGGTTGTTGCCGATCACATTCCTGCCGCCGAAGATTAGCGACGCCTTTGTCATCACCGCCAACGGATGTGTTGGCCAGTTGAGCGCCAACGCTACGTGTAAGATCGAAATTTCCTTTGCGCCGACCGCGGCCGGCGTCCAGACCGGCACGCTGGAAATAGTGAGCAACGCCTCCAGCGGCTCGCATACGGTCAAGCTGAAGGGCAGGGGCGCCGCACCGAAACTGGCGTCGGTGCCGAAGCTGCTCAAGTTCAAGGTGGTGTCCAACGCCGGAGCCAGTTCGGTCCAGGTGATCGCGCTGACCAACCCGGAGCCGGTCCCGATCACGCTGACCGCCGCCCCGGCCGCTACTCCGCCGTTCAACGTTGCTGCCAACACCTGCGGCGTAATCGCGCCGAACGGCGGAACGTGCTCGATCTCGGTTGCGTTCGAGCCGGCGGGGCCCGGGACTTTCGACGGCAGATTGGAAATCCACGACAATGCGGCGGGCAATCCGCAGCAGATCAAGCTTCACGGCGTTGCAAAGTAGCCGCTCGTCTGCTGTCAGTGGACTGCGCAATCAGCGCGCTCACAACTGAAAGGCGCGGACGCAAATCATGGGGTTGGTAGATCAATTCCCGGTTTACGCTCAGGCGATTGTCGTCGTGATCGTCTTTGCGGGCGTGACGATCGCGGGGCTGTTCATCGTGCGACGCCTGATCCCGTGGGAATTGCTGCGCGAGAACCACGAGGTGGCCGGATTCACGTTTGGCGTGGTCGGCGCGTTCTACGGCGTCGTGCTGGCGTTCGTGATCGTCGCGGCATGGCAGCGCTACGAACGCGCCAACGAGAAGGCGCAGGACGAAGCGCTCGCGGTCGCCAACCTTTACAACATCGCGCAGGGCTTTCAGCCGCCGATGAGAGCCGCGATGCAGGATGCGCTCAAAGGCTACGCGAAAGTGGTGCTCGAAAACGAATGGCAGGCGATGGCGCGAAACAGCTACGGCCCTGACACGACGACCGCGAATCTGCTGTGGGACACGGTGGTGCGGTACCGGCCGTCGGACCAGCGCGAGCAATTGCTGCTGGACAAGAGCCTGGATCAGATCGCGCAGCTGAACGACTCGCGCCGGCTGCGCTACCTTTTCTATAGCGAGGATTTGCCGTCGGTGGTGTGGATCGTGATCTACGTGGGATGCGTGATCACGATCGGCTTCAGCTACTTTTTCGGCACCAAGTATTTCCGCGCGCAGGCGCTGATGTGCGGGACGTTTGCGGCGCTGATCGGGCTGACAATCCTGGCGATCTCGGAACTCGCGACGCCGTACTCGGGCGCGGTGCACGTCTCGAGCGAAGCGTTTCAGACGGTGCTGGCCTTCATGAACTCGCGCGCCGAGCCCGAGTCGCCGGCCCGCTGACGCTCACGCAGGCACAATGTTCTGATTCAAATGAAACACGTTCTGCGGATCGTATAGCGCTTTGATTGTGGAAAGCCGGTCATAATTTTCACCGTAAGCCTCTCTCACCCGCGCCTCCCCCTCCCGGTTCAGGCGATTGACGTAGACGCCGCTTGAGAAGGGAAGCAGCGCATCCCGAGTGTCGTTCACCCAGGATGTCGCCGCGGCGCCGTCCCGGCTGCGCGCCCAGTCGGCGAGAATCCATGAATCGAAACCGGCGGAGCGAATTGGAAAGGCGCTGGTGCCGATCATCGTGGCGCCGCGAAGATCGTCCAACCCGACTTCCGCCCCAGGCGGTGCGGCCTGGATGGACTCGCAGATGGTGTCGATCGCTGCGTCTTTCAGTTCGGGAAAAAATGCCCCGGTGGCGAGCTCCGCCACTCCAGCCCGCCCGGCTGATGAAATGAACGCGTGGGGCGGCGCAATCGCACGAAGCCGCGTGCGGCCTGGAGTTCCAAAGCGCAACAGCGGCGACAGTACCCGCACGCCTTCGTCGAGATCGCCTGTATAGCAGACCGATATCGAAAGGGTGTTGCCACCCGCGATTGACACCTCGGTGGAGAGTTCGTCCGGCGCGGTGCGAATAAAATCGCGATAGAAGCGGAGCTGGTCGCGAAGCTCTGGCGCGGAATAGCTTAGTTCTCCACTGAGCACGCGCGGAATCTCGAATACCCGCATCTCGATTTGAGTGACAATACCGAAATTGCCTCCGCCGCCTCGGATTGCCCAAAACAGGTCAGAGTTTTTTTCTCCATCGGCATGCACAATTGACCCGTCAGCCAACACGACTTCGGCCGACAACATGTTGTCGCACGCGAGCCCGTATTTGCAGGCGAGCGGACCGATGCCGCCGCCCAAGGTCAGTCCACCCATTCCAACTGAAGCGCACGTTCCTGCAGTTGCTGTAAACCCGTCCTTCCACAGAGAGTCGTACAGATGACCAATTTTCGCACCCATCTGAATCGTCGCGATTCGAGCGCGGCGATCGACGACGACTTCACGCATCGCGCAGAGGTCTATCACCATGCCGTAGTCGCAAGTCGAGTAGCCGGCGTAGTCGTGGCCGCCCGATCTAACCGCAACCGGCAGCGCGTTGACGCGAGCAAACTCCACCGCTCGCTGAACGTCGGAGGAGTCGAGACACTTGGCTATCGCGGCCGGGAAGTTGTCGAATCTGCCATTGTGAATGACTCGAGCTCGCTGATAGCCGGGCTCGTGCGGCAGGATGAGCCGCCCTTTCAGTCTCCGCGCCAATCGCGCAAACGCATTGCGGTCGATCGAGCCGGCGAGACCGGATCGATCCGCGAAAATGACCGCCGTGAAGGCGGCTGCGCCCGAGATGAATTGACGCCTGGTTAGTCTGCTGGGCGTCGACAAACGGCCTCCCGTGTCTGACCGCCGGTTGTGCGAACAAAATAGCTACACCCGACCGTAAGCCGAGCCAATAGTGGCCATAAGAGGCCTTTCCAGATTTACACCGCTCGAAAGCCACTCCCTTGCCGGGGCATTAGTAATCTGCGACTTTTAGTCAGTCGTCGTGCAGCTCGGCGGCGCGCAATTGTTTTGCGATGCAGGCCGCTCACCCACAACATACCGCCGACCGCGCCAGAGGCCCCGCCTGGAGTCCGCGGCCGCGGCGCTACCTGGTTGCGCTGTTTGCGATGTTGATGTCGGCGACGATCTTCGAAGGCTACGACATCACGATCTTTCATCTCTGCACGCCCGAAATCGCGCGCACCTTTCACATGAGCGATCCTGAAATCGGCCTGATGGCGTCGATCGTGCGGCTCGGCGGGATGCTCTCCTTCTTCGTCGTGATCCTTGCCGATCGCTACGGACGCAAGCCGATCATCTCGACCACGGTGCTCTGCTACACCGGCTTCACGCTGCTGACGGCGATGTCGCAGGGAGTGGGATCCCTAACCGCGTTTCAGAGTATGGCGCAGATCTTTCTCGCTGCCGAGTTTGGCGTCGCGGTCACGATGATCAGCGAGGAATATCCCGACCGCGCACGCGGCCGCGCGATCGCGGGCTTGCACATGGTCGCATTCCTCGGCGTTACCGCCGCCTCGCTGACCTACGCGGTGATGGCCGAATCGCGTTTCGGATGGCGCGGCATGTATCTGCTCGGGCTCGGGCCGCTGCTGCTGATCGCATTCCTGCGCCGCGGCCTGCGGGAGACGGCGCGCTTCTCGGCGATCGAGCACGCGCGAACCGAGGAGGGACAGCCGCGGCCGGAGTTCTGGACCTCGCTGCGCGCGCGCCTCGCCCCGTTCGCCGGACCGTACCGCTCGCGACTACTGATAGTCGCCGCGCTGTGGAATTCGATCGGACTTATCGGCGGGCCGATGATCACGTACTTCAGCCTCTACACCCGCCGCGACCATCACTGGAAATCGCACCAGGTCGCCGCCGCTCTCACGATCGCCTACGCGATGGGCGCGCTTGGCAGCATGCTGAGCGGCTTCATGATGGATCGCCTGGGACGCAAGTTCACCACCAGCTTTTTCTATCTGATGTCGGCGGGAGCGATGTACCTGCTGTTCACCAGCGACACCAATCTCGGCATCCTCGCCGGCGAAGTAATCACGATGTTTGCGTACCAAGCCTCGCGCACGGCGACTTCCGCACTCTCGACCGAATTGTTTCCAACTGCGATTCGGGCCACCGGCTACAGCCTCTGCGTGCAGGTGATCGGCCAGGTGTGCTGGATGCTCTCGCCGCTCGCGATCGGGATGCTATCGGCGCCGATGGGTGGACTGAACAAGGCGGCCTCGATCTTCAGCGTCGGTCCCGTACTAGGCGTCGCGGTTTTGGTGTTCCTTGTCCCGGAGACGCGCGGCAAGACACTTGAAGAACTCTCGCCCGATCCGTTTCAGGCTGAGGCGGACGAGTCGACCACCGAGTGATTGCTTCTAGATTTTAAGCGCTTGCTTGATCGACCTCACGATAGCTTCAGGAGCGGCTGAAACGTCTTCGACGATCGCGTCGCGCGGTTCCTCCAGGGTGTCGAACTGGCTCTGCTCCAGCGCCGGATTCATGAAGTGGCCGGTGCGATTCCTGAGGCGCGTTGCAACCTGTTCGCGGGTTCCCTTCAAATAGACGAGCTTCACCGCGCCCGGATCTACGATGATCGCGTCGCGGTAGGACTGCTTCAGCGCTGAGCACGCCACGACGCCGTCAGTGCCCGCCGACAGCATCGCCTCGATTAGTTCACGAATCGCGCGAAGCCACGGCGCACGGGCAGCGTCGTCGAGTGCGATGCCGCGACGCATCCGGGCTTTGTTTGCTTCCGAATGAAGGTCGTCGCCGTCGCGAAACTCCCAGCCGAGCGACTCCGCGAGCATCCGGCCGACCGTCGTTTTGCCGGCGCCCGCTACGCCCATTACGATTATGACCACGCCTGGAACCTGCTCCGTGCGAAATTTCGCGACTCGCTTGCGATTTCATTCTCACACAAATCTAGAGCGATGACTCAATCGGCAGCCGCGGTTCCTTGACAGTGCGAATGGTCGGTCTAACATACAGGGGCTGCAAGTTTCGCGCGCGGCTACGGGAGGTATCGCAATGGCAGGCGCAATCACTGGCCAGATCAACGAACCAAATCGCTGGCGGCTCGAAACGCCGGGACATCCCGGATGGAACCGCACGGCGCATCCCGACGATCCGAACAAATATTTGATGATCTCGGCGGACTGCCACGCCAACGAACCGTCGAACCTGTGGTACGAGCGAATCGATCGCAAGTTCAAAGACCGCCTGCCGCGCATCGAAGTCGATGAGAACGGCGTCCGCTGGCAGATTTCCGAAGGATGGTCGCGCTCGCGACTGCTCGACAGCAATCTCGAAGGCGAGGACAAGGTGCGCGCGAAAGCCGGCGCCGATCCGGTCGAGCGGCTGAGGGACCTCGACCTGGACGGCGTCGATGCGGAAATAATTTTTCCGAACAAGGGACTCACGATGTGGGCGACGCCCGACGCCGAGTTCGCGCAGGCGCAGTGCCGCATCTACAACGATTGGGCGTGGGAGACGTTTGCCAGGTACAACGATCGGATGTCGCCGCTCGCCGCAATCGCGACTGCCGACCTGCCGGGCTCGATCAAGGAAGTCGAGCGCGTCGCCAAGCTCGGATTTCGCGGCCTGACGCTGCCCTGCAAGCCGATTTTCGGCGCGCACGATCCGCGGCATCCGAACTACAACTTCGCCATCTTCGATCCGCTGTGGTCCGTGATTCAGGCCGCTGGCCTGCCAATCACTTTCCACGTCTCGACTGGCCGCGATCCGCGCGCCGCGCGCAAGGACGGCGGTGCGGTGATCAACTACGTCTCGCATTCGCTGGTGCCGACGATAGAGCCGGTCGCAAACCTGTGCGGCTCGGGCGTGCTCGAGCGATTTCCGGGACTGCGCTTCGCGGCGATCGAGTCGGGCATCGGCTGGGTCGCGTGGGCGCTCGGCGCGATGGACGAGGCGTACCGCAAGCATCACATGTGGGCGCTGCCGAGGTTGAAGATGCTGCCGAGCGAGTATTTCCGCGCGCACGGCTACGCGTCGTTCCAGGAAGATCCGGTCGGGCTAGATCTCGCGGAGAAGTACAATTTGACCAGCAACTTCCTGTGGGCCAATGACTACCCGCATCACGAGGGCAGCTGGCCGCATTCCGCGCAGGCGATCGAGCGGCAGATGGCTCGCCTGTCGGAGGATACACGGGCGAAGATACTCGGCTTGAACGCCGCGAAGCTGTTCAAGTTCGACGTCGATGCGCTGACGCGGCGAAATCGCGCCGCATCAAACTGAATCGCGCCGCCACAAGCGCGATGACCGCGAGCGCGCCATGAGGCGGGGCGGCTACGACTATGTGATCGTAGGCGCGGGATCGGCCGGCGCCGCTCTGGCAGCCAGACTCAGCGAAGACCCGCATCGCGCAGTTCTGCTGCTCGAAGCCGGACCCGACTATCGCTCGACAGAGACTCCCGACGAAATGCGCGCCGCGAATCCCGCGGCGATAATTCTCGCGCCTGAGAATTTGCAGAAATTCATGTGGGGCGCGCTCAAGGCGCGCCGCACTGAAGCGCAACCGGCGATGATCTACTGGCGCGGCCGCGGCGTCGGCGGCAGCTCCGCGATCAACGGCCAGATCGCGATTCGCGGCATGCTCGACGACTTCGACATCTGGGCGCGCAATGGATGCGCCGGATGGTCGGGCGCCGACGTGCTGCCGTATTTCATCAAGCTGGAAGACGACCTCGACTTCGGCGACCGGCCCTACCACGGGCGCGGCGGGCCTATCCCGGTCTGGCGCGCGCCACAGGAAGCGTGGGAAGGCACCGACCGCATCCTGCGCGACGTCTGCACCGACCTGGGCTATGGCTGGTGCGAAGATCACAACGCGCCGAGCGGCACTGGCGTGTCGCCGTATGCGATGAATCGGCGCGGCGACGCCCGCGTTTCGACCAACGACGGCTATCTTGAGCCCGCGCGCAGCTGCGCGAACCTGGAGATCGTCGGCGACGCGCTGGTCGACCGCGTCGAGGTCGTTGACGGCGCGGCGGTTGCCGTTCATGCACGCACGCGCGAGGGATGGAATCGGATCGAGGCAGGCGAAATCATTCTCAGCGCCGGCGCGATTCATTCGCCCGCAATCCTGCTGCGCTCGGGAATCGGTCCCTCTGATGACTTGCGCGCGCTTGGCGTAGGCGTCGTCGCCGATCTTCCCGTCGGCCGCAACTTGCTCGACCATCCGATGATCGCGATGGGCATGGCGCTGAAGCGCGAAGCTCGCGCACGCAGTCGGGAGTCGCGGCATACCAACTGCGCCGTGCGCTACCCCAGCGGCCTTGGCGGCGCCGGCGAAAACGACATGTTCCTGCTCGCGATGAACCTGCTGGGGTACAGCGAT
>DASQHV010000453.1:0-9918 GCA_035631915.1 Candidatus Acidiferrales bacterium
CAAGTCGCGTATTCGGGGAACAAGGTGACGCAGACCGATTTCATCGGCGCCGAGTTCGACCTTGCCGTGGCGCGCCAACTACAGCGTCAGTACCAGACCGCCGTCGCGAACGACGAAACCACGCTCAACCAACTGCTCTACCGGCCGCCGGGATCGCCGCTGCCGCTGGATCGCGCGCTGCGGCTGGAGTCGTTGAGCGTGCGGCTCGACGCGTTGATCGATCAGGCCTACGCAGTCCGCCAGGAAATCCTGCAGGCGGCGCTCGCCGAGCGCAACACCGACACGGCGCTGTACCTGGCGCGGATGGAATTCCTGCCCGACTTCACGGTCGGCTACACACTCGACAACTACCTGGTGCCGAGTTTCGCGCCGAAGCTAAGTCAGACTACGGACCATTCGCTGGTGGTCGGTTTCAACGCGCCGGTTTTTTTCTGGATGAAACAGAATGAAGACGTGGTGCGCGCGAAGTCAGACCTCGAGGCGGCGCGCTTCGACTTCGCGTCGATCAGAAGCCAAACCGCCGCCGCCGTCACCACCTTGTTTCGCAACGCGCAGCTCGCCTACGAGACCGCGATCCTTTATCGCGATTCGCTGACTCCGCTGGCGCGCCAGGATTTCGAAGTGGCGCTTACGTCCTATCAGTCGGGCAAGATAGATTTCGTCACGCTGGCAGGCGCATTGCGTCGCAGCTACGATGCGCGCGTGAACTATCTGCAGGCGGCCAACCAGTTTCTGGCGGGCGAGGTCGCGCTCGAGCAGGCAATCGGAGCTCCATTGCATCAATGATCGGGCGCGCGGCAATTTTTCTGACTCTTATTGGGCTCGCCGCGGCGATTGCGACGGCCGGATGCCGCACGCAGCGCGACAGTCGCGCCGCGGTTCCGGAGGCGACCGCACTGGCGCCGCATCTGATTCATCAGCAGAACGGAATCGAGCTGATGACGCTCACGATCCGCGACGTGCCGGGCGCCGCTATCACAGAGGTCAAGAACGTCGAGTTGCCGGGAGTGCTGGAGACCAGCGGACAGGTCACCTTCGACGATCGTCGCGTGTCGACGATCGTGTCGCGGGTGCAGGGGCGAATCGAGCAGACGCGGGTCTCGTTATGGGACAACGTCGCGCGCGGCGAACGGATCGTGGCGCTTTACAGCCCCGACTTTATGACCGCCGAGGCGGAACTGTTGCAGGCGAAGACCACGGACCAGCTGAGCGCCTCGCCTGGCGTCGGCAACAACGGCGATTTTGCGGGTGCGATGGTTGCGGCGGCGCGCAAAAAGCTCGAACTGCTGGGCATGGACGGCGCCGATATCAGATCGATCGCAGAACCGAACCCAACGGTCTGGATGCGCGCGCCGATTAGCGGCACGGTCGTCGAGAACAAGGCGGTCCGCGGCGCGCAGGTAAATCCCGGAGACGTGCTCTATTCGCTCGGCACGCTCGACGACGTGTGGATTACCGGCGACATCTACGAGGACGATTTGTCGCGGGTGCAGGTCGGGCAGGAGCTCGAAGCGGTAACGACGGCGTTTCCAGACACCGTTTTCAAAGGCACGATTGCGCGCGTCAGCCCCAATGTCGATCCCAACACGCATACCCTTCAAATTCGATGCGAGGTCAAGAACCCGGGGCTGCGGCTCAAGCCGCAGATGCTTGCGCGGGTGAAGATCGTCACGCGGCCCGGCCAGGCGTTGGTGGTGCCGCAGGACGCGCTGGTCTTCGAGACCGACGCCTACTACGCGTTCGTCGAAGTAAGCGCCGGCGAGATTGAGCATCGCCGCGTCGCAATTGGCTCCTGGAGCGGGCAGGGCTACGCACGGGTGATATCGGGCCTCCGCGCGGGCGAGCGCGTAATCACGGGCGAGACGCTGCAAGTCAACGCCTTGTGGCATCAGGCGCACGGTGAAAGTTCGTAGCGGCGCGCCGCGCTCGGGTAAGGCGGAGCAATGATCGCGGCGCTGATGGCGCTGGCGCTGCGCGAGCGCGTGGTGGTGCTCGGAATCGCGCTGCTGCTGGCGCTCGCGGGCGCGTATTCATTTTCCCAAATCGACATCGAAGCCTATCCCGACCCGGTCCAGCCGATGGTCGAGGTGTTGACGCTGCCCAACGCGCTCAGCGCCGAGGAAATCGAGAAGCTGGTCACGGTGCCGCTCGAGTTCGGCCTCAGCGGGATGCGCGGGCTGGAGGCGATGCGCTCGATCTCGATGTTCGGGTTGTCGGACGTGCGCTGCTATTTCTCTTGGGACAGCGACTACAACGAAGACCGGATCGAAACCATCAACCGGCTTACGTTCATCACGCTTCCGCAAGGCGTCACGCCGGGAATCTCGCCGGAAAATCCAATCGGCGAGATATATCGCTACACGGTGCAGAGCCCCGACCACGACCTGATGAAGGAGAAGGAGGTCGAGGATTGGGTGCTGGAGAAACAGCTGCGCACGGTGCCGGGCGTGATCGACGTCTCGGGCTTTGGCGGGCTGACCAAGGAATATCACGTCGAGGTCGATCCGCAGCGCCTGAGCTACTACGGCATCCCGCTGGCGACGTTGATTTCGTCGCTGCAGAACTCTAACACCAACGCCGGCGGCAACTATCTGACCGTGGGCGAGCAGACCTTCGACGTTCGCGGAATCGGATTCATCCACTCACTAGACGACATTCGCAATGTCGTGCTGTCCGCCAACAAATCCACCCCGGTGCGCGTGGCGAACGTCGCCAACGTCGAGATTGGCTACGCGCCGCGGCTCGGAATCGTCGGCAAGGACAACCAGGACGAGGTCGTCAGCGGCATCGTGCTGATGCGCAAGTACGGAAACACGCTCCAGACGCTGAAGGGCGTGCGCAAGGAAGTGAACAAGCTGAACGGGTCGGGGATGCTGCCGGCGGGCTACCGGGTGGTGCCGTACTACGATCGCACGACGCTGGTGGACACCACGCTGCGCACGGTGATGGAGAACCTGACCATCGGGATGGCGCTGGTCTTCATCGTGCTGCTGTTTTTTCTGGGCAATCTGCGCGCCGCGATCATAGCCGCGGTAAACATCCCGCTGGCGTTGTGTGGAGCGTTCACGCTGATGCACGTGGGCAACACGCCGGCCAACCTGATTTCGCTCGGTGCGATCGATTTCGGAATCATCATCGATACCACCGTCATCGTGATGGAGAATATCGAACGCCACCTGACCTCGGACGAACGGCCGCACGAGAGCTACCGGCTCAGAATCCTGAGCGCCGCGCAGGAAGTGGCTGGCCCGATGTTCTTCTCGACGGTGATATTCGTGATCGCGTTTCTGCCGCTGTTCACGATGCGCGGCGTCGAAGGCGCGATTTTCGGCCCGATGTCGTTGACCTACGCGTACGCGCTGGGCGCCGCGATTCTGCTGGCCGTGACGCTGTCGCCGGTGCTGAGCTCGTATTTCTTTGCCCACGGGCTGAAGGCCTTCCACAATCCGATCTGGGTGCTGATCTCGCGCGCGTACCATCGGCTGTTCGTGAAAATCCTCGATTGGCCGCGCCTCACGCTGGCGCTGCTGATGGTATTGCTGGCAGCCGGAGCTTCGACGATTCCTATGCTGGGCGGCCAATTCCTGCCCAAGCTCGAGGAGGGCAACATCTGGGCGACGGCGACGATGCCGCAGACGATATCGCTCGAACACGGCGCGCGGCTGGCGTCGCGGATGCGTCAGTTGATGATGTCGTATCCGGAAGTTGCGACCGTGGTCTCGCAACTGGGGCGGCCTGACAGCGGCACCGAGACCACCGGCTTCTTCAATATCGAATTCAACGTGCAACTGAAGCCGGAGCACAAGTGGCCCGCGGGGATTACCAAGGACAAACTGGTCGCGGACCTTGACGCGCGCCTCGCACGGGAATTTCCCGGCGTCGCGTTCGACTACTCGCAGAACATCGAAGCCAACGTGAACGAGGCGCTGTCGGGCGTCAAAGGGACCAACTCAGTCAAGGTGTTTGGTCCGGATTTGCAGCAGGACGAGCGAATCGCGAACCAGGTCACGCGCGTGCTCGGTAGAGTCAATGGAGTAATGGATACTGCGGTGTATCGATCGTTGGGGCAGCCGAACTTGCTGATCGCGCCCGACCGCAGCGCGTGCGCACGCTATGGACTCAACGTGGGCGACGTCGCGAACGTGGTCCAGGCGGCGATCGGCGGACAGGCAGTCACGCAGGTGCTCGAGGGTGATCGCAGATTCGACATGGTCGTCCGCTGGAAACCGCAATACCGCGAGAGCCTGGACGCGATTCGCCAAATTCGCGTCAACGTGCCGAGCGGCGGGCAGGTGCCGCTCGCGCAGGTCGCGAGCATCGACAATGCCGCTGGCGCGTCGTTCATTTATCGCGAGCAGCTGGAGCGCTACGTTCCGGTAAGGTTCGCAGTGCGAGGCCGCGACTTGGAAGGCGCTGTTGGAGAAGCAAAAGCGATGGTCGCCCGGGAGGTGACGCTCCCGGAAGGAGTGCATCTGGAATGGGCCGGTGAATATGGCGAGCTGCAGGCGGCGAATCGCCGGCTCGCGGTAGTCGTCCCGTTCGCGCTGCTGCTGATCGCGGGCGTGCTCTACGGCGCGACCAGCTCGCTGATCGACATGTTCATCATCATGGTGCAGATTCCGGTCGCGTGCCTGTGCGGAGCGCTCGGACTCATCCTGACCCGCACGCCGTTCAGCGTGTCGGCGGCGGTCGGGTTCATTTCGATTTTCGGAATCGCGGTGAGAGACGGAATTCTGCTCAGCTTCTACATCCGGCAGTTGTGGGAGGAGGGGCATCCGTTTGCCGAAGCGATCGTGTTGGGTTCCGATCGCCGGCTGCGCGCGACGATGATGACTGACCTGGTCGATGCGCTCGGGCTGTTGCCGGCCGCGATATCGACGCGAATTGGTGCGCAGACGCAGCGCCCGCTTGCGATCGTCGTGATCGGCGGTGCGCTGGCGATCATGATTCTAACCCGCGTCCTGCAGCCGGTTCTGATCTATCTATGCCATCGCAAGCTCCGCCTGGCCGACGACACGGCCCGGCCCACGCAGCCACTCGATCCGTCGACGATCTAGCGGCGCGCGCCTGCGCGCGGATCGCAAAGCCTCGCAGCGCGCACGCGAACCGTGGTAAACGGGCTTCGGGAGGACTTCGGCGATGGAATTCGAGATGCTCGCGAGTGGGTACGGACTGCTGGAAGCGCCGCGCGTTGACGATCGCGATCGCTTCTACTTCAGCGACATTCCCAACGGCGGAGTCTATCGGCGCAATCCCGGCGGCAACGTTGAAACGCTGATTCCCAAGCGCAAGGGAGTCGGCGGCATGATCTTCAACGCGAGCGGAGGATTGGTGCTGACGGGCCGTGGGTTGATTCATTGGGACGAGAAGACCGGCCAGAGCCGCGGCTTGTTCGTCGAGTGGGAAGGCAAGCCGATCAGCATGAACGATCTCACTACGGACGATCATGGCAGCGTGTACACCGGCGCGATCAACTTCGATCCGCTGAGCAACAACAAGCCGATCCCGGGCAGCCTGTTCCGCATAGATCCGCCGGGGCGCGCGGTAAAGCTGTGGGACGGGATCGAAGTCTCCAACGGACTTGGACTCAGTCCCGATAGAAAGCACCTGTATCACTCGGATTCGACCACCGGAGCGGTCTGGGTTTACGACGTCACGCACGACCGCGGAGTCAAGGATCGGAGAATTTTCGCGAAGATGCCGGCTGGATGGCCTGACGGCCTGGCGATCGATGCGCAAGGCGGGGTGTGGGTTGCAGCGGTGCGGGTCGGCGAAATCGTGCACTTTTCCAAAGACGGCACGGTGAAGAAAAGAATCAAGCTGCCGGCCACGATGGTGACGAGCCTGGTGTTCGGCGGACGCGACATGTTGGATCTGTACGTCGTGACCGCGGACAACACCGACGACGCGGAGCGCAAGGGAACGATCTTCCGCGGGCGCGCCGACGTGCCCGGACTGGCGGTGCCGAAGGCGAATTTCTAGCCGCCGGAAACCGTGCCGCGCGCCGACCCAGCGCTCGCGTCAGTTGCCGCGCGCGAGAATTGGCGGTGCGACAGAGTCGATGGGAGGCTGTTCGCGCGAGGCGGCCAGCAGGGCTCCGGCGACGACGGTGAGCACGAACGCTCCGAGGCGCATCGACGCGCCCATCGGGTCGGCAGGTAGATGCTCTCCAAAAGCGACCATGCCGCCGACGATCGGCACCACGTTCGAAATCGCACCCGAGAGCGGCATCGCAATGATCCCCCGCGCGGAATGAAACGAATTCTGAAGCATCACGATTCCCGCGATGTTTAGAATGATCACCGCGTAGGCGTAAGGATTCGCAACGATTCGGAACGCGATCGCTCCCGCGTCACTCGAGACGAACGCATCGGTCATCGCTTTGGTGAAGACGGCGCCGAGACCGAACGCGACGCCGGACAAGATTGCCGGGGCTGCGCCGCTCTGCCTCAGGCGCTCGACGGCCATCGGCGCCAGCCCGGTGGCAATCAGCAGCACCGAGAAAATCAGCAGCGGCCGCGGCTGCATCGCACCCTGGCTCTCACCGCCCGAGAGCGACAACGTCAGCATCACCATTCCAAGCACAATCGCACCGATGCCGACCCATTCGCGCGGGCGCGCGCGTTCGCCGAGAACGACGACCGACGCGATGACGAACAGCGCGATCCCACCCTGCATCATGACCGCCACCATCGAGACCGCGGACTGCGAAACCGCGACGATGTAGAGAATCCAGCCGGCGGTTTGCACCGCGAGTCCACCAGACCACATCGGGTCGCGGATCCAGGCGAGGAGCGCGCGCAGGATGTTGGCGCCGGCGGCGACCGGCAGATTGGCGGAGCGGCTCTTCATCATCACGAGCCCCAGCGCCATCAGAGCGCTCGAGACGATCGCGAGCGAGAGATAGAAGATCATGCGCTCAGCCTTTGATTTCACGCATCGCGCCGCCGCTTTGCACGTGAAACTGGCGGCCGGCCCACGTCACCTTGTTGCTGAGCAGGCTGGCAAACCAAACGCCGGTCATCACCAAATCCTTGATCGGAACGATCCACAGGTCGGAGAGCGCTTGCGGCAGCTTCACGACGCGCTGGATTATCGCGGCGGACATTGCCAGGCGCGAGGCGACAACGAGCATCAGCGCTGCGACTGCGGCGACACTGCCGCGCGTCGCTATCAACAGCATCAAGGCCCAGAACGGACCATGCATCGCAATCGTCGCGATGCTTATCGGGCGGACGGTGCGGTAAGTGCGCGCCCATCGGAGTTGATGGTGCCAGAAGTCCGACATGCGCTTTTCCTCGCAGGTCAACGTAACCATCTGCCCCGAGAGCTTGATCTCGAATCCCTTTTCGTTGGCGAATTTGCCGAGATAGAAGTCGTCGGCGAGCATGTCCCTGACTGACGCAAAGCCGCCAGCCGCCTCGAGTGCGGCGCGCTTGATTGCGATGGTCGCGCCCAGTGCGTAGTGCATCGGCTCGATCGACTCGGCGAGCAACAACTGCGGCAGGAAGTCGGTGTTGATGTAGAGCGCCTCGAAGCGGGAGGCGAGGGTGCCGGTCGGCCGCGCGCGATATGCGCACGTTACGATGCCGACCTTCTCGTCAGCGAGCAGTTCGCCGACGACCTGGCGCAGGTAGTCGCGGTCGACGGACACGTCGGCGTCGCTCAGCACGAAGATGTCGGCCTTTTCGGCGCGCTCTGCCATTCGAATCAGCTTGGCAACCTTGCGGTTTGCGCAGTCGGGCTCCTCGCCGACGACCAGCGTGATGTTGGCGAACTGGTAGCGCTGGCGCAGCGCGACGGGGATCTCGGCGGCGGGATCCTCGTAGTTTGCGACCGCGAAATAGTAATCCAGCCGTGGATAGCTGACTTCCAGAAAGCTGATCAAATTGGCGGCCAAAGCGCTGCCGGCGCCGTGCAGCGGCTTCAGCAGGGCGACGCGCGGGGGAATCTTCGGCAGCGGCGCAGCGGTTGAGCATCCGCGCTGGGTGAATCGAATCGCCGCGACGGTCGCTGCGGTGTAGTAGCCGAGCGAGACTGCCACTCCGGCCACCGACAGTACCAACAGTATGGTCATGGTGTAGCTCGCGCTTCGGCGCGAGGCGGCGCGATGCGCCGCGAGGAACTTGCCGCCGGGGGCGCGCTCAGCTCAATGGCGCCGGGTTCTTGCGTCAGGCCGTCGCCTGCTGGGCGGTCTGATGGCGCCGCTGACGCATCGTCGATAGAAATTGCCGCCCTTCATTCAGCATCCGCCTGGTCTCGTCCATCGACGACATCATCTTCTTGACCGACTTGAAAATGTAACGCGGCCGGAAATAAAAGCTGCGGTAGAAACGTTCGACCGCACCGTATATCTCGTCGTTGGTCAAACCGGGATAAGTGATCGTGCACTTCTGATAACCGGATTCGTCCAGCAATGGATCGACGGCCAGGAATCCGTTCTTGGTCACGTAGTCATAAAGTTCGGTGCCGGGGTAGGGCGACGCGAGCGACACCTGGATGGTCTCGCAGTCCATCTCGCGCGCGAAGCGAATCGATTCCTCGATGGTGTCCTTGTTCTCGCCGGGCAAACCGAGGATGAAGGTGCCGTGAATCAGGATGCCGATTTCATGGCAGTCCTTGGTGAAGCGGCGCGCGCGATCGATGCCGACGCCCTTCTTGATGTTCTTCAGAATCTGCGCGTTGCCCGATTCGTAGCCGACGACGAACAGCCGCAGCCCGCCGTCCTTCATGATCTTCAACGTCTCGTAATCGACATTGGCGCGCGAGTTGGTTGACCAGGTGATGCCGAGCGGCTTGAGCAGCTGCGCGATTTTTCGCGCGCGCGCCGGGTCGGCGGTGAACGTGTCGTCGTCGAAGAACAGCTCCTTCATCTTAGGGAACTTGGACTTCATCGCCGAGACTTCCTCGAACACGTTCTCGGGGCTGCGCACGCGATAGCGATGGCCCTGCGTGACCTGCGGCCACAAGCAGAAGGTGCATCGCGCAGGGCATCCGCGCCCGGTATACATTGAGACGTACGGGTACTGGCAGTACGGGCTGTTGTATTTCAGGTAGTCGAGATTTTTCTCGTAGACTTCGGTGACGAAGGGCAGCTTGTCGAGTTCTTCGTCGGTCAGCGCGGGGCGATCGGGATTGTGGTGCAGCGCGCCGTCGCGCTGATAGCTGATGCCGCCAATCGTGCTCCAGTCGCGGCCCTCCGCCACTTCCAGCATCGAGTAGTCGAACTCCTTGCGCGCCGCGATATCGATCGCGGGCGAGAGTTTCAGCGTCTCGTCGGGCCGCGCGGTCGGATGCCCGCCGACCATCGCGATGATTGCGTTCGGGTTCGCGGCCTTGATCGACTCGGCCGTGCGCGCGTCCATCCGCAGCGACGGCGTGGAGGTGTGAATCACCACCAGGTCGTAGTTCTTCGCTTCGTTGATCGTCATCTCGACCGAGTAGTTGTGCGGCGGAGCATCCAGCAAGCGGGCCCCCGGGATCATCCCCGCAGGATACGCAAGCCAGGTGGGATACCAGAATGACCAAACTTCGCGCGTGGCCTGATAGCGCGAGCCCGCGCCGCCGTCGAAATCGTCGTAAGACGGCGGATTCAGGAACAGCGTCTTCATCACATCCATAGTCAAACCATACTCCAGAGGCCTGTCCGCTTGGTTAGTCGCCAACTATACAAACCGTGAACTGCGAAGGCAAGTTGAGCGGCGAAATCACGCTTAAGCAAATTGAATGTAACAGAATTCGAGCGATTAGCGGTATGAAAAAGCCTCACGTCGATCGCGTCGGATTCAGTGGTCAAACATTACAAATCATTTAGGGGGCACGACCTTCACCCCATTTTGGTTACCGTCCACGATGTTCCGACTTCACATCTGAAGAGCCTGGAAAAAGTTCGCGTCCGTTCGAGCTTTTTCGAGGGGC
>DASQHV010000454.1:0-3151 GCA_035631915.1 Candidatus Acidiferrales bacterium
CGTCACGCTCGGGCGCGTACTCGGCTGCTTCACCGATCCCGGAAATCAGTCGGTGTCAGTCATTGTGTACCTTGCAGCGCCCGGGGCGGAGGCAGCGTCGGTGTCGGAAGAGGCGACCGAAGTTCGCTACTTCGCGCCCGAAGAGATTCCATGGGAAGGGCTGGCGTTTCGCACGACGGTCGACGCAATCAAGGCCTGGATCGAGACTCTCCCGCCGTAAGGCCATCAGAAAAAAAGTTATTTCCGCGCGCGGAATTTTTCGGTTTCGAGCATTAGCAGAATTGACGGGATTGTGCTAAAAAATTTATCTCAAATGGCTCCCGAACGCCATGGCCATTCCGGGCACTAGGAGGTGGCTTTCATGGAACGGGTGGAAGTAGTTGGCGGCAACGTCTTCGTCCTTAAAACCAAACAGTTGGGCCCTGATTGGTGGTGCTGCGATCTCTACGAGCGAGTCGAGACCAGCAACGGCGTCGAGGCGTTTGTGCTGGAGGATTTCGGCGGCTCCGAGATGGAAGCGATCGCGATGGCGCTGAGTGACGCGCACGAACCGAATCACGTCCAGCATCATCATCACTAAATTCTAGGCGGTGTCGGCGGGCGCGCGACCCTGGCGCTCGAAATCCGTCGCAACCGTCGCGAGCGTGTCGGCCTGCTCGGGCGTTTTGTCGTCGCGCACGCGGACGATGCGCGCGAATCGGAGCGCCATGCCCGAGTCGTAGCTGGGGCTGCGCTGGATGTCGTTGTACGCGACCTCAACGACCACCTCCGGCCGCACCGTCACCGTGCCGTGCGACTCCGACGTTTTCAGCGCGAGCAGGCGTTCAGTCATCTCGCGAAACTGCTCGTCACTCGGACCTTTGAAAGTTTTGCCAATCATGACGAAGGCGCCTGACTGCTCATCGCGCGCGGCTAGATGATAGTTGGAGAGCCAGCCTTTGCGGCGGCCGTAACCCCAATCGGCGGCGACGATCACCAGGTCCAGCGTGCGCGTGTGCTTTATCTTGAGCCATCCGCGGCCGCGTGCGCCGGGCGTGTACGCGCTCGCGAGCGACTTGGCCATCACGCCTTCGTAGCCGGCGGCGATTGCGTCAGCGTAGAACTTCTCGGCCTCGGGAAGTTGCGGCCGCACGACTCGCGCGACGGTTTCGAGTCCGGCCGCCGACGCAAGCTCGTCGAGTGCGGAAATCCTCGCGCTCCACGGTTGGTCGATCAGCAACGCACCGTCAAGCGCGAGCACGTCGAACAGGAAGAGCCGCACCGGCTGCTCGGCGCGGGTTTTTTCGACCTGGCGAGTGCGCCCGAACCGGCGCATGAGCTCCTGGAACGCGGCTGGACGCCCGCCCGAGTCGACGGCGATCACCTCGCCGTCCACAATCGCACGTCGCTCGCCCATACGGCGCGCAAGTTCGACAACCTCGGGCAGGCTCGCGGTGATCTCGTTGAGCCGGCGCGAGAAGATTCGCACGTCGCCGGCGCCGAAGTGGTGAATCTGCACGCGCGCGCCGTCGAGCTTGTGCTCGAAGACCAGCTCCGGCCCCAGCGTCGCGAACGCATCGGCAACGTCGGGCGCCGGATGCGCGAGCATCGGCTTCAGCGGCTTGACGGCATCCACCGTTTGCATCGTAGCGGCCGACGATGACGACGCGTCGACGGTTTGCTGCGCGTCCGCGGAGCGCAGCACTCGCACCACGCGGCCGAGGTCGGCTTCCAGCATGTGCACGCGGCGAACTTCGCTGACCGGCCGCGACGCCATCCTGGCTATCGCCTCGAGCATCAAGCCTTCGCTCATCCCGTGGCGCATCTCGCGAATCAGGATCTTGGCGATATACTTGGCTTCCAGAGCCGACGCGCGCTCGAACAGTTCGCGCAGCGCGGCGAGCTTGCGGGTGCGCGACCGACGGCCCTCGATCGTCGCGATCGCGGCGAAACTTTCGTTGAGCTCGCGAATCGTGAGTGTCGGCGGCGGATCGCTCGCGCGATGCTTGAGTATCATCTCGACGGCGTCGCCGAAATCCTCCGCGGCAGTGAAGATGTCCTCGCCCTGGTCTTCCGCTCCGGTCATCTCGGCGACGATTTTCCAGATGGCGCGGCCGCTGATTTGGAGGCGCTTGTCGTCGCCCTGCTCGGTTGCGCGGCCGACCATGAATCGCGCAGCAATCTCAGCCTCCTCGACGTCGAGCGCCGCCAGAAACGCGCCGACCGCCTCGGCCATCTGGAGCCGGCTCTGAGTCTGGCTCAGCGATTGGCAGACCAGCGCGAAGTCATGCAGGGAGGGCACAATGCAGATTAAGTCTGCGCGGGGCGCTTCGCGCAAGCGCGGAACTCGTCCTCAAACGGCAACTTGCGCGCAACCATTTTCCTCTGAGCTGACGGGTTGGTAAGAAGAGCAACGAGGTGGTCGTGAAACCCTCCCGACGTTCAGCCATCGATTCGCTGCTGCATAGCGACGAACCCTCGGTACGCTGGAAGACTTTGGTTCGCGTCGCCGGCGAGGATCCCGACTCGCGCAAGGTCAAAGATCTGCGCCAGGAGATTCGAAACTCCGCGCGCGTGAAGACTCTGCTCGCGAGCATCGACGGCCGGTCGCTTCGCGAGACGCCCGTGTATTCCAAGTGGCGTGGAGCGCACTGGACGCTCGCGGCGCTGGCCGATCTTGGCTATCCCGAGGGCGACGAGCGCCTGCTGCCGATTCGCGACCGCGTTCTCAACCACTGGCTGAGCAGCGCGTTCTACAAAGAGTACGAGTCCAAAGGCGCCGTTCCCAAGTACCGCAGCGGCGAAGGCGTTCCAAAAATCCAGGGACGCTACCGCCGATGCGGCTCGCAGCAGGGCAATGCGCTCTACTCGATCACCAGGCTGGGGCTCGCCGACGCGCGAAGCGACGGGCTGGCCGAGCGCCTGATTCATTGGCAGTGGCCGGACGGCGGATGGAACTGCGACCGCAAGCCGTCGGCGCACGTGTCGTCGTTCAACGAATCGCTGCTGCCGATGATCGGGCTCGCAACTCACGCGGAGAATCGCCGCGACAAGGCGGCGCGCGCGGCGGCGATGAAGACGGCGGAGTTTTTTCTATGTCGCCACCTGTTCAAGAGCCGAACGACGGGGAAGGTGGTGCGCTGGTATTTCCAGCGTCAGCATTATCCGCGGT
>DASQHV010000455.1:0-2810 GCA_035631915.1 Candidatus Acidiferrales bacterium
GGAATCGAAAACTCGTTGCGCGCCCATCCGCAGCGAACCCGCTCAGCCATCCGCCACGACGCTCCGACGCCGCCGCTAACTGCCGGCCGCGCTCTTGAGTCCTTCGCGCCCGTCGGCCGCGGGCGCCGACTGCTCGGCGCATCGCCGCTTCAGCTCCGCGAACGCTTCATCGACGAACGCCTTCATCAGCGCCACGTCCGGCATCACCCGCGGCTCCGCCATCATGCCGAAGTAGAGGCTGCGGTAGTAACTCAGGATAGCGACGCTGTAGCCCATGGTCGCGGCGAGCGGCACCAGCGGTATCATGTCGAGGCAGACGTGGCCGTTGAGATATTGCGGCACCTGCACTCCGGGCACGTTGGTCGCGATAAAGTTGATTCCAAACGCCGGCATCGCGAAACCGTCGGGCCGCGGCTTCCATCCCGCCCACTTCGCTAACGTGCCTGCGCTGTCCAGCGCGGCAGTCGCGGCGCGCGACGCGGGCCCGATCATCGCCGGCGGAATCGCGTCGCTGAGCCCCATCATGGCTTCCAGAGCCTGTGCCGACCCCGCCGCCTTGATTCGCTCGGTTTCCTCGTTGATCAATTTGAGGCGCTCGACGACGTCCATCGGCGCGGCCGGCGCGGTCGGGAACATCATCGAGACCCGGTTGCCGAGCGCCCGCTGCTCTTCCTTGTGCCGCACGTTGACCGGACATCCGATGCACAGTTGCTGGCCTTCGACGGCATACCCGTGATGCTTCAAGTAACGCGCCGCGCCCTCGGTCAGCATCGCGAGCACCACGTCGTTCACCGAGCCGCCGAACGCCGACCTGATCGCGCGGAAGTCGGCGAACGATTGGCGCGACCACGCGACGATTCGCTCCTGCGAAATCGGCGTCGAGTTCCACGGCGTCGCCACGATTCGGCGCGTCGCCAGCTCCGTCATCAGGCGCGTCGCCTCGCCGATCATCCGCATCCGCTCCGCGACGGCGCCCGGCTCCTCGTACAGCTCGACCGCCGCGCCAATCGTCGACGACACCGACGACTGGATCTGGTCGCGCACCGCCTCGGCGAAGCGGCGAATCAGGCTCGAGGGCCGCCCGGCGACCCACGGCTGCGCCGGCGGCGGCACGTCTTCGGGCTCGGCGCGAAAATCGTACATCACCTTCAGCAACTCGACGCCCGACACTCCGTCAACCAGGCAGTGATGCACCTTCCACAGCAGCGCCGTGCGATTGCGCTCCAGGTTCACGAACACGTGCAGTTCCCACAACGGATGCTTGCGGTCCACCGGCGTCTGGTAGATTCGCATCATCTCGACCAGCGCGTCGGACTCGCTCATGTCGTCGGGCAGTTCGTGTTGGAAAATGTGCCGGTCGAGCGAAAATTCCGGGTCGTCCTCCATCAGCGCGTGCGCGACGTTGAACGGAACCTCGATCAGCCGTTGCCGGTAGCGCGGCACCAGATGGATTCGCTCTTCGAAGTGTCCCACGAGTCCGTTGAAATCCATCCGCCCTTCGAAAAGTCCGATCGAGCCGATGTGCAGCGGACCGTTGCGCGATTCGCCGTAGATGAAGGTCGCGTCCTGGGTCGAGAGCCGATAACTGGAGGCGGGTGGAGCAACTGAATTTTCAGCCATGGCGGCATCACCTCCGTTTCACGTTTTGCAGTCACCGCATCGCGAGCCCTGACCGTGTAGGTCAGGCAGATTCAGTGAAATGCGTCGCGGCGGAATTCAGAGCTTGGCAGGCAATGTCGCTCTAGCGCAAGCGAAATTTGCCTTTGATGCGCTTGCCGGATCAGTCGCGCTGCGCAAGGATAGCGGCGGACGTGGCGCGCGATTACGATCGCTTTACGGGGGCATGAATTTTTTTTCGCCAGCGCGTCCGGATCGCGGGAGGATTATCATGGCCGAAAAAATCAAGACCAATCGCCCTTATCCGATTCAGGTCAAGCTGCGCGACGGACGCTCGGCGACCGTGCGCCTGATGGAGCCCGGTGACCTCGACGAGATCCTCGAGTTCGCAAAAAATCTGCCCGCCGACGACCTGCTGTTTCTCCGTACCGACATCACCGACCGCGCCGTCGTCAAGCAGTGGATCGACGCGATTCGCGACGGGCACACGATCACTTTGCTCGCGCACGTCGATGATGAACTGGCCGCCTACGCCAGTGTCCATCTGGATCAGGCGCGATGGACCCGGCGGGTCGGCGAGATTCGCATCAGCGCCTCGTCGCGCTTTCGCGGCGCTGGACTCGGCCGCCGTCTTGCCGCCGAGGTCTTCGATCTCGCGCGCTCGCTCGGCCTCAAGAAGATCACCGCGCAGATGACCACCGAGCAGACCGCGGCGCGCTCCGCCTTCGAGCACCTGGGCTTTCAGGTCGAGGCGATGCTGACGGATTGGGTCGAAGATCGCCGCGGCCGCTCGCGCGATCTTCTGATCATGACGCACGACGTGACCGGCTTTTCGGATCGCATCAGCGCCTGACCGGCCCGATCGTGATCAGCGCGTAGGCCTTCCCGCGCTTCAGCAACACCAGGTGCCGATTGCCGTAGTCGGAAGTAAGCACCGGCTCCAGGTCGAGCGCCTCATGCTCGTGCGTTTTCCACACGCCGGCGGGCACAATCACGTAGCCG
The DNA here is from genome assembly GCA_035631915.1 of Candidatus Acidiferrales bacterium. Lineage (GTDB taxonomy): Bacteria > Desulfobacterota > Binatia > Binatales > Binataceae > Binatus. The sequence goes on from DASQHV010000455.1 coordinate 2,620, forward strand.
GGCGGCGCGTCGCCCAGCCGCCCCGACAGCATCGGCGCGTCGCGATCGAGATAGAACAGCAGCGGCGCCGGCTCGTCCTTGAAGCCGAACAAATAGAGCGGTTCGCTCGCCGCCACCGCGCGCGAGATATCGGCGGCGGCGCGCCGGAACGAATCGTCGAGGCAGTCGTTCAGCTCGTAGCTCGGAATATG
>DASQHV010000456.1:0-8943 GCA_035631915.1 Candidatus Acidiferrales bacterium
CGTCCCAAGGCGCGCCTGGACTGGGGAATCGAGCTGCCGTTCGACAAGAACTTCGTCACCTACGTTTGGTACGACGCGTTCTGGGCCTATCTCAGCCCGCTCGGCAAGACCGACCGCGAGTCGCTCTCCGCGATTCTGCCGGTGACGGAGCATTTCATCGGCAAGGATATTTTGAAGACTCATGCGGTGTACTGGCCGGCGATGCTGCTGGCGGTCGAGCTGCCGCTGTACCGGCATCTCAACGTTCACGGCTACCTCAACTATGGCGGCGCGCGGCTCTCGAAAAGCTCGGGCAATATCGTCGATCCGCTGGAGTTGGCGGCGAAATACGGACCGGATGTGCTCCGCTATTTCGTGCTGCGCGAGTTCGGTTACGGACTCGACGGCGATTTCTCAGAGGACCGGTTGATCGACCGGTTCAACGCGGACCTTGCGAACGACCTCGGCAACCTGACGAGCCGGGTGCTCTCGATGGTACAGCGATACTTCGAGGGAGCAATCACAGCGGCGCCCACGTCGATTCCGAGCGATCTAGGTGTCGACACGAATGACGCAGGATATTTCCTAGACCTTACCAGCCTCAGTCATGGAGAACCTCGCAAGCACGAAAAGCTTTCCTTTGATTGGCGAGGAGAAGTAGATAGCTCTCTGAATCAACTGGACTTCAAGGGCGCTCTTGACAACATCTGGGACAGGGTCTCGAGGACGAATCACTACGTAGTCGCGACGTCGCCGTTCACACTCGCCAAGGATCCCGCGAATATGACGCGCGTCGCGCAGATTCTCGCCAATCTGGTCGAGGGACTCCGCGTGATTGCCTATACGCTCGACCCGTTCATGCCGGCGACGTCGGCCAAGATTCTCGACTTGCTGAACGTGGACCAGCAGATGGCGCGTCAGCCGTTCGGCAAGGGCATCCCGGCCGGGCATCGCGTGAAGCCGACGACGCCGCTGTTTCCGCGAATCGATAAGAAAGCGCGCGCGTAGAACGAGCGCACGACGCGACCTCCTCTCTCATGACTCAAGTCATCGACACGCATTGCCATCTTGCAGACGCGAAGTTCCGCGGCGAAGTCGACGCGGTGATCGAACGCGCGGCGCAGGTGGGCGTCGCGCAGATAATCTCAGTCGGCGCAATTGGGCCAATCGAAAACGATCGCGTTACGGTGGAGATTGCCGAGCGTCATGCGAACGTCTTCGCGGCCGTGGGAGTGCATCCGCACGACGCCGCGGACTGCGACCCGGCCCGGCTCGACGCACTGCGCGAGCTGGCAAAATCGAGGAAAGTCGTCGCGATCGGCGAAAGCGGCCTGGATTTTCACTACATGCACTCGCCGCGCGAGGCGCAAGAGGCGTCGTTGCGGGCGCATCTGGCGCTCGCCGCTCAGCTCAACTTGCCGATCGTGATTCATTGCCGCGACGCGGAGCAGCGCCTGGTTGAGATTGTACGCGAGACCGGGATACCGCGCCGCGGCGGCGTGATTCACTGCTTCACCGGCGACGCGGACGCGGCGCGTGAATTCATCGCGCTGGGATTCTGCATCTCGTTTTCGGGAATCGTCACGTTCAAGAACTCAGCCCAGATTCGCGGCGCGGCGCCCATTGTTCCGGACGATCGCGTGATGGTCGAGACCGACGCGCCGTATCTGGCGCCGGAGCCGTATCGCGGCAAGCGCAACGAGCCGGCATACGTACAGCGCACGCTCGCGACGCTGGCTTCATTGCGCAACGTCGACGCCGAGGTGCTGGGCGCGCAAATCCTCGCGAACGCAGCGCGCGTGTTCGGACTGCCGTCGCCGATCTAGTGTTCGCGCAACCGCCTAGCCGAGCGGATGGCCGCCAAACATAAACGGGTGCAGCACGACGACCGCGACTGTGACCGCCGCGCCGATGACGATGGCGGCCCACGGCGTGTCGGCGCTGGTCCATCGTTGCCGCCCGCCGACTAGCGCGGCGAAGGGCATGAACGAAGTTTGCGCAGCGAAGTCGCGGTAGCTCGCGCCGAGGTCGCGAATCTTGCGCTGGTCCTGATGGATTCCGCCGACGATTCCGATCACCGGGAACATCGCAAAAAAAATCACGTCGCCCGCCCATCCGTTCATCAGCATGTGCGCGAAGCCGAACAGCGCGAACGCGACGAATCCCGGATGGCGCGTGATCTTGAGGACGCGGTGCGGCGCACTTGCGGTGCCGGGTGCGCCGATACCCGCCGGGTTGGGATTGATGAAGCTTGCGACGAACAGGATGAACGCGGCGAGCATCAGTAGCCACGCGAGCCATCGTATCGGAGCGTCGGCGCGGAAGTACCAAAGCAGCGGTCCCGCGTGCTTGTGGTAGCCGAACTCGTAGAGCAGCGGTCCGAACGTGGCGAACGCGACCAGCGAGTAGATGCCGCGATAGGGCTGCTCACCGAGCGCGGCGACGAGCCGCGGCCGCACTGCCGACGACGAAATTGCGAGGTGCGTCGCCACGAACATCGCCGCCCAGAACGCAATCCAGAAAGTCGAATCCATTTGCGGGTCGCTCCATCGCTTCGATACTCGCACGGTCAATCCGGGTCAATGCACTCGCGAAGCTGCACGACTCTCGATTCACGAATTGGCCTGAACGGGGTTGTATGCATCAGGAGGGTGAAAATGATGCTGTCGAATATCAGTGTTGAACAGGGGCAATTCACCGCGTTCGCGATGCTGGGCGGCGACCGGGACGCGAGCGACGACAATGGGCTCGTCGTCGCGCGGGCATGCATGCTGGACGAGATGATTGGCGCCGTGTTCGGATGGATCACGGTGTGGTATCTGGTGAGTTCGCTCGCCGCACTCGTTTGAACCAGCGATGTCGATGCAAAAACTCAACCTGCCGCCGCCGTTCGAAGAAGCGGTGAAGACGCTGGAGCGCGAGGTCATGCGCTTCCTGGTGCACTCGACCGGCAATCGCGACGACGCGATGGATCTGTTTCAGGAGACGTGGCTACGCGCCTACCGCGCTTATCCGACCCTCAAGGACGAAGAGGGTTTGCGGCCGTGGATTTTCCGGATCGCGTCGAATCTCTGCCGCAATCGCGCGCGCGATCGGATGCGCCGCGGGCGCGTGTTCTCGAGCGCGGATGCAAATCCGAACGGCGACGGCACGGTGCCCGGCAATAGTGCGTCGCGGCACATCGGCGCCGACGGAGTGCTGCACCTGAAAACCGCGATCGCACGCTTGCCGGGCAAGCAGGGTCAGGCGCTGGTGATGCGGAAATTTACGGGCCTGGAATATGCCGAGATCGGAATCGCGCTGAATTGTTCGGCCGAGAGTGCGCGCGCGAGCGTTTACCAGGCGCTCAAGAAACTCAAGGCCGAAGGGATGGCAACATGAACAGCAACCGGTTTGCGCGGCGAATGAACGGACTCGATGCGGTCGGCGATGCTCAGCTTGACGCGATGGTCAATGAAACGCGGCCGCGAATCGAGCGCGCGATGAAGCTTCTGCGCCGGCCGCAGGCGCGAGTCGGCCTGGTCACGTCGCCCGTCGGCCGCCTGCTGGTGGCGGAGAGCGATCGCGGGCTGGTCAACATTCATTTCATGACGATGGACGGCGCGGAACGCACGCTGGAGAAGTTGCGGCGGAAATTCGAGCTCGTCGAAAATGAGGCGAGCGTCAAGCGCGTCGGCGCCGAGATCAACCGCTTCTTCGAGGGCGATCAGAGCGTGATGGAGCGGCGCGTAGATTTGAGCATGGTCGAGAGCGAGTTTCAGGTACGCGCACTGACAACGCTGCGCAGCGTTCCGTCGGGCGCCGTGATCACTTACCAGGCGCTGGCGGCGGCAGTGGGAAATCCGGACAGCCAGCGCGCGATCGGCAACACGATGGCGTCGAACCCGGTGCCGATCGTCGTCCCGTGTCATCGCGTGATTCGCTCCGACGGAACGATCGGAAACTACGGCGGCGGCGTCGAAAACAAGCTCAAGCTGCTGCGTTTGGAAGGATTCAAAGTCGGCAGCGACATGCGATTGCCGTCGCGCGCCGTCATGGGGCATCGCCGGACGCATATCTTCTGCCGGCCGGATTGCTCAGCGGCGAAGCGCGCGGATTCCAACCAGGTGCTGATCTTCGCCGACGCGGCGTGCGCGGGCCACGCGGGGCTGCGGCCGTGCAAGCTCTGCCGCCCCGCGTAGCGGGTTCGACGAAAAGAAAAAGAGCGGCGCCGATTCCGGCGTCGCCCTTTGGGTGCGTAGTCGCGCGAGAGCGGCTACTCGGTCTCGCTCTGCTGCCTTAGCTGTTGAATCTGCTGGCGCTGCGACTCGATTTCCTGCTGTTGCTGCTGAACCTGGTTCTGGGTCTGCTGGGTCTGGACCTCGTTGTTCTGCATCTGGTTGCCGACTGCGTACCCGGTCAGCCCGCCCATGCCCGCGCCGATCGCGGCGCCCGCGCCCGGATGTCCGACTGCGGCGCCGATTATCGCGCCACCGCCCGCGCCCAGAGCCGCGCCCCCCAGCGTGCCCTTTTCACGAGTCGAGAGTGGCTGCCCGCTGCATCCCGCAAGAACGAGCGTTCCCGCCAGCGCGAGACACGCGAATACGCTTTTGTTTCTGCGCATAAGAGAACCTCCTTCCTGTAATACGAATGAAGTCGCTATTCGGTTTCCTGTTGCGACTTCAGTTGCTGAATTTGTTGCCGTTGCTGTTCGAGTTCCTGCTGCTGCTGTTGGATCTGCGCCTGGGTCTGCTGGTTGGCGTTCTCCTGGTTCTGCATCGAGTTGCCGACCGCGTAACCGGTTACGCCTCCGAGTCCCGCGCCGATGGCCGCGCCCGCTCCAGGAGCGCCCACCGCAGCGCCGATGATCGCGCCGGTCGCGGCGCCGATACCCGCGCCGCCGAGCGTGCCTTTCTCGCGGGTGGACAGCGGCTCACCCGAGCATCCTGCGACCAACAACATCGCCACGAGGGCCAGCGTGCCTGTCAGAAATGCATGTTTGCGACTCATTGTACCTCTCCGACCGCTACTCGGTTTCGCTCTGACTCTTTAGCTGTTGAATCTGCTGCTGCTGACTTTCGATCTGGCTTTGCTGTGACTGAATTTGCTGCTTCGTCTGTGCGTTGGCGTTCTCCTGGTTCTGCATCTCGTTGCCCACCACGTAACCGCCCAGCGCGCCAACCCCGGCGCCGATTGCCGCGCCCGCACCCGGAGCACCGACCGCGGCGCCGATTATCGCTCCGGTCGCCGCACCCAATCCGGTACCGATGAAGGTACCTTTTTCCCGCGTCGAGAGCGGTTCCCCCGAGCATCCGACGATCGCAAAAATCGCTGCCGCCACGATTAGGCCCCTGACTATCGAAGCTGCACTTGTCCGCACGAGCTTTCTCCTTCGACGAGCAGATTTCGTGCCTGCGCCAGTCCGAAAAATTCCGTGAATGGCGGCAGGGATTTTGTTTCAGCGCCCTAGCTTTCTACCTTCTGCGCGGGCGATCAACCCATCTCGTACACAGTGTATCATGCATTTCCATCCCGAAGCTGCGCCCGCCGCGCGGCCGAATAAACGAACGTTAATCCTCAGTGCGAAACCATCACGGCATCACGGCGAAAATTCGCGTCGGTCCGCCGGTGCCCTTGCCGATTTTCATCGGGATGCAGAAGATCGTGGCGCCCTTGGGCGGCAGCTTTTCCGCGTTCGCGACGTTCTCGAACCCGGGATGGTTCGCGCCCAGCCACGCGCGATGCACCGGGAAGTCCTTCGAGTTGCCCGGGTCCATGCTCGCCGTATCAATGGCGAGCGCGATGACGCGGCGATTCTTCAGGATGAAATCCACCGCCTCCGGAGAGTAGCCGGGAAAGTGCAGGCCGGCGCCGTCGCCGGGCTTGTCGGTGCCCATGTAGCGCTTCTTGTCGGGGTAGTATTTGCCCCATCCGGAGCGCGCGACGACGATCGCGCCGTCAGGAATCCGGCCGTTGGCGGTCTCGTAGGCCTTGATGTCGTCGACGCTGAGCGTCGCGTCGCGGTCTTTGGCGGCGCGCGCCGAGAAGTCGATCACCGCCGCCGGACCGATACAGTCGCTGAGCGGAACCTGGTCCAGCGTCAGCCCCTTGGCGTTGAAATGAATCGGCGCGTCGGTGTGCGTGCCGCCGTGCTCCGGCGCCGCGTAGTTGGCCGAGGAATAGAAGTAGTGCTCGGGCGTATCGCCGTACTTCTCGAAGTTGTGCGCGAAGCCCTTTTCGGTGGGCCAATAGATCGTCGTGTTGTCGAACGGGTAGGTCAGGTCGACAAATTTCAACTGGATTGTCTGCACGGTCCCCTGGGCGCCCGCCGCGACGCCAATCCGCGCACCGCCGAGCGCCAGCAGCGCGATCGTCAACGCCGCGATCCTGGTCATATTGTTCCCCGCGATCTTCAATTTGCGCGTCGAATTCGCCTGCCATGATTAGCGGTTACGTTCGGCCTCTGCAAATTCACGCTCGGCTCGTCGCCTCCGCCGATTTCGACTAAAGTCTACGCCGCACCTGAAAGGATAACTTGCACACCCAGGTCGGAATAGTCGGCGCCGGTCCGGCGGGCCTGATGCTCGCGCATCTGCTGCATCGGAAGGGCATCGAGTCGGTCATTCTCGAAGCGCGCAGCCGCGAGCACATCGAGGGGCGCGTCCGCGCCGGCCTGCTCGAGCAGGGCACAGTCGATCTGATGATCGAGACCGGCGTCGGCGAGCGGCTGAAGCGTGAGGCGCTGACCCATCATGGGATCGAGCTGCGCTTCGGCGGCCGCGGCCATCGAATCGACCTGAGCGGCTTGACGGGCGGGAAGTGCGTCACCATCTACGCCCAGCATGAAGTGATCAAGGATCTGGTCGCGGCGCGGCTGGCGGCCGGCGGCGAGATCGTTTTCGAAGCCGAGGACGTAAGCATCCACGACTTCGACGGCGCGGCACCGAAGATTCGCTACCGCCATCGCGGGGATGCGGTCGAACTCTCGTGCGACTACATCGCGGGATGCGACGGCTACCACGGCGTGTGCAGACCGAGCATTCCGCAGCGCGCGCTGACGATGTACGAACGTGAGTACCCGTTTGCGTGGCTCGGCATCCTGGCGGAGGCGGCGCCGTCGTCAGAGGAACTGATCTATGCGCATCACGAACGCGGCTTTGCCTTGCACAGTATGCGTTCGACCGCGATCACGCGGCTGTATATTCAATGCGCGCCCGACGAGGACCTGGCCAACTGGCCCGATGAGCGAATCTGGAGCGAATTGCAGGCGCGGTTTGCGACTCATGAGGGCTGGCAGCTGAATCGCGGGCCTGTGATTCAGAAGGGCATCACCGAGATGCGCAGTTTTGTGGTCGAGCCAATGCAATCGGGGCGACTGTTCCTGGCGGGCGACGCCGCGCATATCGTGCCGCCGACCGGCGCCAAGGGCTTGAATCTCGCCGTCGCCGACGTGCGCGTGCTCGCGCGGGCGCTGGCGGAGCACTACGCGCACTCGCGCGACGATCTGCTCGCCCGCTACTCGGAGATTTGTCTCCGCCGGGTGTGGAAGGTGCAGCGGTTCTCGTGGTGGATGACCTCGATGCTGCATCGCTTCGGCGATGAGAACGCATTCGACCGGCGCCGCCAACTGGCGGAGCTGGATTACGTGACCAGCTCGCGCGCGGCGTCGCAGAGTCTCGCGGAAAACTACGTCGGCCTGCCGATGGAGTGACTCGCGCCGCTACGACTGGCGCGAGCGCAGCGCCGCGGCCATCGCGAGCACCCGCCGCGCCTGGGTCAGATGAGGCATGTCGAGCATCTTGCCGTCCAGCGCTACGGTGCCGGCGCCGCCGGAGAACGCCTCGATCACCCGCTTAGCGTGCGCGACGTCCTCCGGCGACGGCGAAAATGCCGCGTTGATCACGTCCACCTGGTCGGGATGAATCGCGACCTTGCCGGTGAAACCGGCGCGCAGCGCCGCGACCGATTCCCGCTTCAGCGCCTCGGCGTCCTTGAAATTCACTGAAACCGTGTCGATCGGCTGCACGTCGGCAGCGACCGCGGCGAGCAGGCAAAGCGAGCGCGCGAGCTGATAGGTGAATTCCAGCGCGCCATCGTCGGTACGATTGGTGCTGGCTCCCAGAGCAGCCGAGAGGTCTTCGGCGCCCCAGGTCATCCCGGCCAGCCGCGGACTGCATCCGGCGAAACCGCCCAGCGCGAACATCACGGCCGGCGTCTCGGTGGCGACCGCTATGATCTTCACCGCGCCGGGCGCGATCTGCTCGCTCACCTCGAGTGCGGAAAGAAAGTGATCGAGCGTGACGATGTCGTTCGCGGACGTCACCTTCGGCAGCAGGATTCCGTCCGGAGCGCCGCCGACGATCGCCGCGAGATCCGGCAGCGCTTTTTCGGTCGAGAGCGGATTGATTCGGACCCAGAGCTGGCTCTGCGAGCGTTCGCGATGCGCGCGCAGATACTCATGCACCATTCCGCGCGCCACCGCGGTGCGATCGGGCGGCACGCTGTCTTCAAGGTCGAGCACCAGCGCGTCGGCGTGCGACGCTTCGGACTTGGCGAGCTTGCGCTCGCTGTCGCCGGGAACGAAGAGCAGCGAGCGAAGAATCATGCGCCGCTCCGCTTGCGCATCAGCGCCGACCGCTTGCAGTAGGCGACTTCCTCGGCGCGCTGGTTGAAGCATCGATGCTCGAACACGACGATTCCCGAATCGGGCCGCGAGCGGCTCTCGCGTTTTTCGGCGACGGTGGTTTCCGCGCGCAGCGTGTCGCCGATAAACACCGGATGCGAAAAGCGCGTGTCGGACATGCCGAGATTGGCGACCGTCGTTCCGAGCGTGGTATCGCCCACCGAGACGCCGATCATCAGGCCCAGTGTGAAGATGCTGTTGACGATGCGCTGGCCGAACTCGGTGCCCTTGGCAAACTCCGCGTCCAGGTGCAGCGGCTGCGGATTATGCGTCAGCGCGCAGAAGATCAGGTTGTCAGTCTC
>DASQHV010000457.1:0-4644 GCA_035631915.1 Candidatus Acidiferrales bacterium
AATCCGTCGGCGCTGGATCACCATCTGTTCGACGCTCAGCAGGCGCGCCGCGTGCTGGACAGGCTGGTCGGCTACAAGCTGAGCCCGCTGCTGTGGGACAAGGTCAAGCGCGGGATTAGCGCGGGGCGGGTGCAATCGGTCGCGCTGCGCATCATCGTCGAGCGTGAAAAAGAACGCGAGGCGTTTCGCGCCGAGGAATACTGGACGCTCGACGCTCAACTCGAGGGCCGCAATCCTCCGCAGTTCAAGGCGAGACTCTACAGCTACAACGACACCCGCATCGACAACAAAGCGTACAAGCTGCCCGAGGCCGAGGCGCGCAAGATTATCGCCGAGGTCGAGCGCTCGCCGTTCACCGTCCGCAGCATCGAGCGCAAGGAAGTCCGCCGCGCGCCGACGCCGCCGTTCATCACGTCGCGCCTGCAGCAGGAGGCCGCGCGCAAGCTCTACTACTCGCCGCGGCGCACGATGCAGATCGCGCAGAAATTGTACGAGGGCGTCGAACTTGGCGAGCAGGGCGCCGTCGGCCTGATCACTTACATGCGCACCGATTCGCCGCGCGTGTCGGACCAGGCGCTTGCATCGGTACGCGAGCACATCGCCACTCGCTACGGCGCCAGCTATGTGCCCGACAAGCCCAACTTCTACCGCTCCGGCAAGCAGGCGCAGGACGCGCACGAAGCGATCCGCCCGACCGCCGTCGAGCGCGACCCCGAGTCCATTGCGCGCTACCTCGATAAGGACGCGCTTGCGCTCTACACGCTCATCTACAACCGCTTCGTCTCGAGCCAGATGACGCCGGCGGTGTACGATCGCACCACCGTCGACATCGATTCCGCCAAGGCGGTGTTCCGCGCAACCGGCCAGGTGATGAAGTTCGCGGGCTTCATGGCGGTCTATATCGAAGGCCAGGACGACCCGTCATCCGACGACGAGGAAGCCACGCTGCCGGCTCTAAGCGAAGGCGAGGTGCTGAAGCTGCTGGGGCTCGAACCCGAGCAGCATTTCACGCAGCCGCCGCCGCGTTTCTCGCAGGCAACGCTCATCAAGGAGCTTGAGGATAAGGGCATCGGCCGGCCATCGACCTACGCAAGCATCATGACCAGCATCCTGCGCGTCGAATACGTCGAGGAGGACGAGAGCAAGCGCCTGCGCCCGACCTCGCTCGGCCGCGTCGTCAACGACATGCTGGTCAAGGCGTTCCCCGACATCATCGAGGTCGGCTTCACCGCGCAGTTCGAGGAGGATCTCGACAAGGTCGAGGAAGGCGCCGAGAACTGGGTCAAAACGCTCAAGCGCTTCTACGGGCCGTTCGAAAAAGACCTCGCCGACGCCAAGAAGAAGATGCCCGAGGTCAAGCGCAAGGGTTTGCCGACCGGGCTCAAGTGCGAGCTCGACGGCGGCAACATGGTGATCAAGTTCGGCAAGAACGGCGAGTTCCTGGCCTGCTCGAACTATCCGAAGTGCACCAACACCGGCGAGCTTGGGCGCGACGAACAGGGCAACGTGGTCCTTAAGGCCGCGACGGCGCCGGTCGCCACCGACGACGTTTGCGAAAAGTGCGGCAAGCCGATGGTGCGGCGGCGCTCGCGCTTCGGCGAATTCCTCGGATGCTCGGGCTATCCCGATTGCGACGGCATCAAGCGGCTCCAGTCCGCGCCCGTCAGCACCGGCGTGGCGTGCCCGGAGTGCAAGGAAGGCGAAATCCTCGAGCGTCGCAGCCGGCGCGGAAAGCTCTTTTTCGGATGCGGCCGCTATCCGAAATGCAAGTTCGCCGCGTGGGACAAGGTCATCGCGCAGCCATGCCCGTCGTGCGGAGCGAACTACATGGTTGAGAAAAATCTCAAGCGCACCGGCGTCACCTGGAAGTGCGCCAACAAGGAGTGCGGCTACAGCGCTCCCGCCCCCGCGGCTGAACTCCCTGAACCGCCTCCGGCCGCCGCCTCGCCCGTCGCATAGCTGCGTTCAAAAAGTTCCGTGACCCTCGCGTTGAGCAGCCATCACCGTGCGCGCATCGTCGATGCCGGCGCGTTGATTCTCATCCTAAGCCTGATTGCGACGCTCGCCGCGCCCGGCCGCTGCGCCGCACGCGACGCTGCGGCGCCCGTCACGCCGCACTTCGAGCAGACCTTGCTGCCGTACGTGGTCCGCGTCTACTTCGACAAGTCGGGCGACGGCAGCGACGCCTACTACGAAATCCTCCGCGACGACAAGCCGGTCTACAAACAGCGCGCGCGCGGTAAGGGCGAGAAGTTTTTCATCGGCACCATGTACGCCGACGATCCCGATGCGCCGCTGGTGAAAATCGGCGCCGACATCACCGGCGAGGGCAAGCCCAATCTCGTGGTTTCGGAGTGGACCGGCGGTGCGAACTGCTGCCTCAAGTTTCACATCTTCGAAATCGGCCCGACCTTCAGAAAGATTTGCGTCATCGACGCCGAATTCGGCGATCAGCCGCCGCACTTCGGGCATCAGGACAAAAGTGCCAAGAGTCCCGGCTTGCAGGTTCTGATCTCCGATTGGACCTTCGTGAACTGGCACAGCGACTTCGCCGATTCGCCGGCGCCAAAGGTGATTCTCCGCTATAGCGATGGCACTTACCGCGTATCGCCCGACCTGATGCGCACGCCGGCGCCGCCCGCAGCCAAGGATTTGGAAGCGAAAGCCGCCGACGTCCGCAGCTATCCCGCCAGCGCCAAGGGTGGCGCGTGGCCGCAGGCCGGCGTCGCACCGTTGCTGTGGGCAACGATGCTCGATCTTATCTACTCGGGTCACGACGCGCAGGCGTGGAAGTTTCTCGACTCGGCCTGGCCGCCGAAGGTTTCCGGCAAGGACGCGTTCGTACGCGATTTCCGTGCGCAGCTGGCGAAGAGTCCGTACTGGTCGGCTGTGATGGCGATGAACGCGGCTAAGAACCCCGGCAATCTCACCGCCAAGACTCCGAGTCCTGCTCCTGCCGCCACACCCGCCGCCGCCAACCCGCCGTCGTAAACTTTGTTCGTCCTCCGCTGCTCGCGAATCACTCGCATCGCCTGCGTGCCGGCTTTCTCTCGCGCACGAGGAATGATATTTTTCGCGCCAAGGTAGTTTCTGCCGATGATTCTCTAAGCAATCCCATTCCTGTTCTCAGATAAACGAGCTTTCCAGGCGGTAGTGTCGAAACTGCCCGCCGCGGGGATTGTCTATGAATCATCTGACTTCGCGCGCCTACGCCGGCGCGCCGGATCTGAAACTACTTATCGAATTTGCGGAGCGAGCCGCCGGCGCACGCTGGCCGCGCTCGACCTACAAGAAAGTCGGCGACATGGTCTGGGGCGCCCCCGGGCCGGGCCCGAATAACAATCTCCAACTTTGGCTCGAGGGCTCCGCTCTCGTCGCTTACGGATGGTTCGAGCCTCCGCTGAATCTGGATTTCGATATTCAGCCCACTCTCGCGCTCTACGATTCGGTCGGCGATGAAATTCTCACGTGGGCCGAAAATCGCGCGCGGGATTTGGCGCGTGCCGGAAGGCAAACGATCCCCAAGGCGTGGGCGATGCTCGGTTACGAGACCGTCGTTCTGACTGCGGCGCTCGACAGCGACCATCAGCGACTTTCGCTCGTCGACCGCAGTGGTTTCAAGCGAACCGACGGTTACGAAGTCCTGTACTCGCGGAGCCTGACGAATCCCATTTCGCCGCCCGAACTCGATCGATCGCTGCGCCTCCGGCACGCGACCGACGCCGACCTCGAGGCTCGCGTCGACGTTCATCGCGATGCCTGGTCGGTGTGGGGACCCTCGGCCGCGACCGTCGAGAGCTATCGCCGCCTTCGCAGCGCACCGGTTTACGATCCCGAGCTCGACGTGGTGCTCGAAGATTCCACAGGTATGTTCCTCAGCTACTGCATCGGATGGCTGGACGTCGCAAACGGCTTCGGCCACTTCGAGCCAGTCGGTTGCCGTCCAGACTTCACCGGACGCGGCTACGCACGAGCAGTTACGTTCGAGGGGATGCGCCGGATGCGCGCGCGCGGGATTCATACGGCGCTGGTCAACACCGCGGGCGTCAACGCGCGGGCTCGCGTTCTGTATCCGTCGTGCGGTTTTGTAGAAGTAGATCGCGCTCACCACTACACGAAGAGCGTCACATGAGTGAAGAGTTCTCGCCGCGCTCTGCAAAGCGCCCAAGAGCGATCTGCACAACCATGATTGACTAGCTGTCCGTGCCGCTACGCCGAAGCGCTCGCGTGGCGCTGCATTTCCTCGAGCCGCCTGCGCAGAAAGCGCCGCTCGGGCGCGCTCCCGACCAGTCCCAGTGCGGCCTTGTACGATTCCGCCGCCTCGCTCCATCGCTCCAGCCGGCGCAGCAAATCCGCGCGCGCCGACCACATCAGGTAATAGTCGTGCAAATCGCCGCGCGCCGCGATTGCGTCGACCAGCTCCAAGCCGGCGCCCGGACCGTTGGCCATCGCGACCGCCACCGCCCGATTCAGCTCGATCACCGGCGTCGGTTGGAGTTCGTGCAAGCGCGAATACAAGGCGGCGATTCTGGCCCAGTCGGTGTCGTTGTAGTGTACAGCGCGCGAGTGCACCGCCGCGATCGCCGCCTGCACCGTGTACGGTCCCGGGCACGCACTCCGAATCGCCGCGTCGGAATGCGCCAG
>DASQHV010000458.1:0-3509 GCA_035631915.1 Candidatus Acidiferrales bacterium
GAAGCTGAAGTATTTTCCGCGATGCTCGACGCGCGGCTCGGTCCACAATCGCTTGATCACCTGGATGGCTTCGGTGGCGCGGCCGCCGCGTTCCTTGATCGGCACTCCGCACGCCTCGTACTCGCGCGCGAACTCGCCGCCGACGCCGACGCCGAAGATGAAGTGTCCGGCGCCCATCAGGCGGTCGACCGTCGCGACCATCTTGGCCACCGTCGTCGGATGGCGCAGCGGCAAGAGATATACGCTGGTGCCGAACGTGAGCTTGGGATTCAGCGCCGAGAGGTACGCGAGTTGCGTCAGCGGGTCGTTCATCGGTCGGGTGAACGCGACGTGATCGCCGGCCCAGACTATGTCGTAGCCCCATCGCGCGATCGACTCGACGGTGCGGATCGCGTGCTCGCGATCCGGCAGACTGACCATCGTCCCGAATCTCAGTTTCTTGCTCAGCGGAAGCGCGTCGCTCATGTCGCGGTAACCGTCCTTATGCAGGTGCGATGAGAGCGCGCACCCGCGCGACAACGCATAGCGCGCACGCGCGAGAATTCAAAATGTCGGCGGCGGCGGAGATTTTCGCGAGTCGGCCCCGGGCGCTCGCATCGCGTCCGGAGTCGAATCACGTCCCCCTCTTCGGGGGCATTACGCCGCTATCCGCGGTTTACGTTCGACGCCTGCAGACCCTTGGGGCCTTGCGCGACCTCGAACTCTACGCGCTCGCCCTGCTCGAGGGACCGGAACCCTGAGCCGTCGATAGCGCTGTAGTGGACGAACACTTCCTGTCCGTCCTCCATGGTGATGAAGCCGTAGCCCTTTTTAGGGCTGAACCATTTAACGGTTCCGTTAGCCATTTTCCCCCATACCTCCTGAAGGGAAACGGCACGAGCGTCCCCCCGAACCCTCCTGCCGATGCCGCCGCTTCCCCAAGCGGCGCGTACGGGCGCGCATATAGCATAAGATTGTCTGCTTACCAAACAGGCAAAAACGACGTAATTGGGGCGTAACAAAAGCCTTATGGCACAAGTATGAACGGAATCGCGTGAATTTTTGATTCTATTGAGATCAAAACGCGATGCTGCTGATCGGTCATTTTTACCGATCGAGGCTCAGGCTGGACCCACGCCGGAAGGGGGCTATTCGTACTTCCAGATTTTGCGGGCGTGCATGTGGCAATGGTCGGGAATCTGGCGCATCACGCCGTCGATCACGAACTTGTCGGCGCCCCATTTCGCGCGCGCGACGAGCGAGAGCGCCTCGATCATGAATGCGCGCTCGTCGTCGGTGGGCGCCGCGCGATGATCGCCGAGCACCGCCATCGGGGTGTCGCATGAATCGCAATCGAGAATCGTGAAGCGGAACGGATGGACAAAGTTTGCGTAGCGCTGAGTGTAGTCACGCAGCTCGCATAGCTCGCACTTGGGCATGAGATCAGTCGCGAGCGCGCGGCGAGCGCGGTTCTCGGCTCCGCAGAAAAATTGGGCGTGAAGAAAATACCGGATCCAGGCATCGCGAGCCTGGACGACCCGCGATGCATGGATCCTGCCGCGCGCGAGCGGTTACTTTTTGTCCGGCGCTGCCATCGCGGGCGAAGCCATCGCGGCGGGCGACGCGACCGGCTTGCCCTTGTTGGCGGCGGTTATCGCCTTGCTCTCGGCCTTGGCTGCTTCCTTCGCGTGCTTCTTGCAGCGATAGACGCTGGAGGTCGAGATGCTCATGTCCTTCGCGACTTCCTTGGCCTTCTTGCCGCTGTTGAGCGCGCTCATCACGGCGTCGCAATCGACTTTCGTCGCCGCGAACGCAGGAGCGTACGCGCCCGCGAAGATCAGAGCCGCACCAAGCACCGCCACAATCCCTACTTTCTTGCTCACCATTTTTCGTCCCTTGAACAGTTGGTTGTTTTCCAAGCCCTGCAGAGTATTTCAAAAAGCAAGGCTTAAAAAAATAGGGGGTAAAGGGGCCGAATCTACAGCTCCAGCATCACCTTGGTCTGTAAATTCGGATGCGCGAGGGCCGAAAATGCGGCCGGCAGCCCACCGAGGCTCACGATGTCGGTGATCATGGGCGAGGTGTCGACGCGTCCGGCGGCGAGCATCGCGATCGCCATCTCTATCTCGCCGGGTTCCAGGCCCAGACTGAAGCGCAGGTCGAGTTCCTTGTTCATCGCGGCGATCGGAGCCCATGAATCCTCTTCCATGCAGACGCCGATCACGACGACGCGGCCGCCGCGCCTGGAGAAGGTGATCGCCTCGGCCATCGTGCCGCGCGCGCCAATACATTCGAAGACCACGTCGGGCGGCGCGCCCGTGATGCGCTGGAGCTCGTCGGCGGGATTCTTGACCCGTGGATCGACCGCGACGTCGGCGCCCATCTTGAGCGCCATCGCGCGCCGTCCCTCGGCCATCTCCGACACGACGATCGCGCTGGCGCCGGCGAAGCGCGCCCACAGAAGCGTGACGAGTCCGATCGGTCCGGCGCCCATGATCAAGCACGACTCGCCGGCGCGGAGTCCCGCGCGATGTACGCCGTGAAGGCCGACGACCAGCGGCTCGACGGTCGCGGCTGCGCGATGGCTCAGATTCGCGGGCATCCTGAAAATGCTGCCGGGCGTCGTTTTCATTTTCTCGGCGTACGCACCGCCGACGTCGCCGAAGCCGACCAGGCGCATCGCGCGGCATCGCGAGCCGTGACCGGACTTGCATGAATCGCACTTGCCGCACGCGAGATACGACATCACCACGACGCGCTCGCCTGGCGCATAGCCGGTGACGCCGGGGCCGACGTGATCGATCACGGCGGAGAATTCATGGCCCATTACGGTGCCGGGCGGCATGTTGAAGCCGTACTTGACGGCGTGGAGGTCGGAGCCGCAGACGCCGCAGTTTTTTACCTTGACGACAATTTCGCCCTCTGCCGCAACGGGATCGGGCAGGTCGGCGACTTCGAGCGGCTGCCCGGCGGACTTGAATACGACGGCTTTCATAACAGTGCGAAGGGTAACTCAGCAGGTCGGTCGCTGCCAAGCGTCCCCGCGGTTCCACGTTGATGCGGGCGGGGAAGCACCGCTATCAGGGACGCGGAACGCGCGTAAGATCGCGCGCCGGGATTCTGCGACTCCGGCAACCTCCGCTCAGAATGACACAAAAAGTGCGTTGTCTCGATGAACTGCCGACGCGGTCTTCGCTTCCTGGTCTGCCCCCTAAGTTCTTAACAGGCCGCTGCGGCCGCATCCTGTCTTTCTTTCCTCCCCCGGGTGCAGGGCTGGGCCCTGCCGGGGGTGCGGGGTGCGAGCCCCGCATACAATTCGTTCATTTTCTTGGTGCGGTAAAGCCCGGGAACGACGGCTGGCGTTTCTCCTGCAGCGCGGTTACGCCCTCGGCCAGGTCGGCGCTGAAGAAGCCCATCATCTCGAGCGCCAACGACGCGTCGAACGCGGGCCCCGCGACGCGCAGCCAGTTGTTGAGCGAGCGCTTGGTGAAGCGCACCGCCTGCTGCGGGCCGCGCGCGAGTTTGCGCGC
>DASQHV010000459.1:0-4505 GCA_035631915.1 Candidatus Acidiferrales bacterium
TTTGCGTGCCGTCCTGCTGCGAGCGCCCCCAATCCATCTTGTAGAGCGCGTTCTGCATCTCCTGCGCCGCGCGCGACGCCGCGTACTGATTGTCGTAGATGTCGCGGGGCGCTCCGCCGAAATCGTGCAACGCTCCCGCCAGCACCAGCGCCACAATCAACAGGACTGCCGGCGCTGCCACCGCCGCGAATCGAAGCCTGGTCACGATCGTCAATTTGTTCATGCCGATTTTTCCCGCTGGCCCAAGGATGCCCGCCCCAGCGGCGAAAACGCAACGCCAAGATGTGACCGCCGCGCTGCGATGTGCAATTATCTCCTCGATGCACTTTGCCGACCGACTTGCCGACGAATCGCGCCGCAAGGACAGCGTCGTCCTGCTCGGCATCGACCCGCAGCTCGACACCGCGCAATCACCCGGCATTCCCCGCGGCCAGACGCTCGCCCGCTTCTGCTGCGAGATCGTCGAGGCGTGCGCGCGCTCGGTGGTCGCCGTCAAGCCGCAGCTGGCGTTTTTCGAGGCGCGCGGGTTGGACGGGATGCGCGCGTTCACCGAGGTGATCAAGCTCGCGCGACGGCTGGGCCTGCCCACGATCGCCGACGCCAAGCGCGGCGACATCGGCACCACGTCGGCCGCTTACGCCGAGGCGTTCCTCGGCGACACCGACTTCAGCTGCGACGCGGTAACCGTCAACCCGTACCAGGGCAGCGACGCGTTGATGCCGTTCATCGCGAAGATTCCGCGCGGCCGCGGCGTCTTCGTCCTGGTGAAGACCTCGAATCCGACCTCGGCTGAGTTTCAGGATCTCCTCGTGCAGGATTCCGCCTCGCTGAAGCGTCCGGTTTGGGAAACGGTTGCGGCCCGCGTCAACGGATGGGGTGGAGATTTCATCGGCTCAAGCGGACTCAGCCCGGTGGGCGCAGTGGTCGGCGCGACGTACCCAGTCCAGGCGCGGCGCGCGCGTGAGCTGATGCCGGCAGCGATCATCCTGGTGCCCGGCTATGGAACGCAGGGCGCGACGGCCGCCGACGCCGTTGCTTCGGCGCGCGCCGACGGCTCAGGGATTATCGTAAATGCCAGCCGCAGCCTGATGTACGCCTATCAGAAGACTCCCGGCGCTCAGCCGGCTCGCGCCGCCGCGGACTATGCCGAGACGATGCGTCGCGAACTGAACGCCGCACTAGCCGAGATAGGTGTCGCGCGCGCCGGAGTCTGAACGAATTTTGATGCGGGGCTCGCGCCCCGCGCCCCCGGCAGGGCCCAGCCCTGCACCCGGTGTAGGAAAAATGAAAGAAAAGATGCGGCCGGAGCGGCCTGTTAGAACTTTGGGCGGCGAGGACGCGAAGCGGGCGGCCTTGCGCCGCACGTGAGGCTGGCTACGAACGCATCAGCTCGGCTTCGTCCGCCGCCAGCGTAGCCCACACTTCGCGATCGATGCTGCGATAGCGGTCGAGCGCCTTGTCCGCGAGCGCCTCGTTACCCTCGGCCTTGGCGATCTCGCGCATCTCCTTCTCAATCCACGAGAGATGCCACGATTCGTCCTTGGTCACCGACTTCAGCACTTCCATCGTCTCCGCATCGACGTTGGGTAGCGCCATGTGAGCGTTGTAGCGGCTCTGCGCGCGCTCCTCGACCACCACGGTAAGCGCCAGCAGGTCGATGATCGTCTTGGGCACGCCGGTGCGCAGCCCGAGCCGGCGCTGGTAGCCGTCGTCGATCGGCACCGGCGCCCCGCCCAGGTCGGCGATGCGCTTGGTCCACAGATAAGCATGGCGGGTTTCGTCGGCCAGATGAGCCGACATCTTGAGCTGCGACTCGCCACTCGTCATGCGCCCCAGGAGATTAAAGAGCAAACGCGCGCCGCGAATCTCGGCATCGCGATAAAAGCTGAAAATGAGAATCTGCTTCTCGACCGCGGACATCTTGGTGAAATCCATCGATGATACTGATATTGAGCCCAATCCCTCGTCCTCCGCTTGGCCGCCTGAGACGGACGGCAGCCGATTCGTAACAGTAACAGAGAATGCGGTAGCGCGTAACCTACGCGATCGGTTCTGGACGGTCAAGAAAATTCACCGGCGCCGCAGCCTGCGAAAGATTGACAGCTTGCACTCGCGAGACGTCAGGGACAACCTAGCCCTATCGCACCCCGCATCCTGCGGCTGGTTCGATCGAAAAGGGGCCGCGAAATTTTCGCGGTGTAACACGATGCCCTCGCCTGATGTCTATTGGCTGGCTTTGAGGCGGGCTCGCGGAGTTGGCCCGCGCACCTGCCGCCTGCTGCTCGAAAAATTCGGCGCGCCCGAAAAAATCTTCGGCCTGCGCGCCGACGAGATTGCCGCTGCCGGCGTCCCGCGCAACACCGCACGCAGCATCGTCGAGTTCCGCGACTTCGAGCCGCTCGAAAAAGAATTGTGCGAACTGCCGAACCTCGGCGCGCGAATGATCAAATGGACCGACGATGACTATCCGCCCAACCTGCGCCATATCGCCGACCCGCCGCCGTACCTGTTCGTGCGCGGCCCCGCCGCAATGACCGATTCCGCCTGCGTGGCAGTGGTGGGTGCGCGCGCCGCCAGCGATATCGGACTTCGGATGGCGCAGCGGCTCGGCCTCGAACTCGCGGCCAAGGGCTTCACCGTCGTCAGCGGACTGGCCCGAGGAATCGACGGCGAGGCGCATCAGGGCGCGCTCGACGCCCACGGCAAGACCATCGCGGTCATGGGCTGCGGCGTCGACGTCATCTACCCGCCCGAGCATCGCAAACTCGCCGACGCAATCATCGCCGGTGGCGGCGCGCTGGTCAGCGAGTTGCCCATCGGCAGCCAGCCGCTCGCTGAGAACTTCCCCACTCGCAACCGAATCCTCTCGGGACTTTGCCTCGGCGTCGTGATCGTCGAGGCGGCCGAAAAAAGCGGCTCTCTGATCACCGCGCGGATGGCCCTCGAGCAGGATCGCCAGGTCTTCGCCGTCCCCGGCAGTCCGCTCACCGGAAAGACGCGCGGCAGCAATCGGCTGCTGAAAGAGGGCGCCAAGATCGTCGAATGCGTCGAGGACGTGATCGAAGAGTTGGCGCCTCAAATGGCCGCGCCTCGATTCGCCGAGCCCGCCGGCGATCGAATGCCGGCCGCCGCCACTCCGTCC
Organism: Candidatus Acidiferrales bacterium; assembly: GCA_035631915.1. Taxonomy (GTDB): domain Bacteria; phylum Desulfobacterota; class Binatia; order Binatales; family Binataceae; genus Binatus. Next base: position 3,143 of record DASQHV010000459.1, read on the forward strand.
AAACCTTCTGAGGTGAGGCCGATCGATGAGGCGGCTGCTTCGTCGATCCGGCTTGAAGCTCCGCAACAGCCGACTAATGAAGCTAACGCTATCTTACACTATCTAACTACTGAAGAGAGACTCCACGTTGACTCGATAATCGACGCTTCAGGGCTAAACGCACAGACCGTGCTTAGATTCTTGCTGGAACTGGAACTGGAAGGTCGCGTGACGCAGCATCCAGGCAAGCTATTCTCGCTCGCATAACTCTGGCAGGGTAGTAGGTCTTGCGAAGGCTCGCCGCTTCGCATAATGCAACAAGCCGGGTCCCGCGACCCGGAGGCATCGAATCAGTGGCAAAGAACCTCGTCATCGTCGAATCGCCAGCCAAGGCGAAAACGATCAAGCGTTATCTGGGGAGCGATTTCCAGGTGATGCCCTCGGTCGGGCACCTCGTCGACCTCCCCAAGAGCAAACTCGGAGTTGACGTCGATCACAATTTTGCACCGGAATACGTCGTTATAAAAGGCAAAGAGCGCGTCATCGGCGAGATCAAGAGCGCCGCCAAGGGCAAGGACAACGTTTACCTCGCGACGGACCCCGACCGCGAGGGCGAGGCCATCGCGTGGCACATCTCCAACTACCTGGGCAAGACCAAGTCCAAGGTCCAGCGCGTCCTGCTCCATGAAATCACGCAGTCGGCCGTGCGCGAGGCCGTCGCGAATCCGTCGGCGCTGGATCACCATCTGTTCGACGCTCAGCAGGCGCGCCGCGTGCTGGACCGGCTGGTCGGCTACAAGCTGAGCCCGCTGCTGTGGGACAAGGTCAAGCGCGGGATTAGCGCGGGACGGGTGCAGTCGGTCGCATTGCGGATCATTGTCGAGCGCGAAAAGGAACGCGAGGCGTTTCGCGCCGAGGAATACTGGACGCTCGACGCTCAACTCGAGGGCCGCAATCCCCCGCAGTTCAAGGCGAGGCTCTACAGCCACAAAGACCAGCGTATCGACAACAAGGCCTACAAGCTGCCGGAGGCCGAGGCGCGCGAGATAGTCGCGAAGGTCGAGGCGTCGCCGTTCACCGTCCGCAGCATCGAGCGCAAGGAAGTCCGCCGCGCGCCCACGCCCCCGTTCATCACGTCGCGCCTGCAGCAGGAGGCGGCGCGCAAGCTCTACTACTCGCCGCGGCGCACGATGCAGATCGCGCAGAAGTTGTACGAGGGCGTCGAGCTTGGCGAGCAGGGCGCCGTCGGCCTGATCACTTACATGCGCACCGATTCGCCGCGCGTGTCGGACCAGGCGCTGGCTTCAGTCCGCGAGCACATTGCGAGCCGCTACGGCGCCAGCTACGTTCCCGAGAAGCCCAATTACTACCGCTCCGGCAAGCA
>DASQHV010000460.1:0-6086 GCA_035631915.1 Candidatus Acidiferrales bacterium
TTCAAGTCAGCGCTGCATTCCGCTCGGTTCCGGCGGGGGAGGGGGATTCGTGGCCGGAAAACTCTTGCGTAGGGAGCTGCTCAAGGGCGCAGCGCTCGCCGGCGCCGGCTTAGCCGTACCGTTTGTCTTTCGCCGGCACGCGCACGCCGGAGAGATCGATCCCGCGCGCGTCAAGAAACTTGCCGAGAGCCTGAAGGGGCAGGTGATCGTTCCGGGAGACGCCAACTACGATTCGGCGCGCAAAATCTGGAACGCGCGCTACGACAAGCATCCCGCGGCAATCGCGCGATGTGCCAACGCTGACGACGTGCGCCACAGTATCGCGTTCGCGCGCGCGAACAACCTCGCGGTGGCCGTGCGCTCGGGCGGTCACAGCTACGCCGGTTACTCGACCTGCGACGACGGAATCGTCATCGACTTATCGGCGATGAAAGACGTCCGAATTGAGCCGCATCGCCGTGTAGCGAAAGCCCAACCGGGCGTTCGCGTGAGGGAGTTCGACGCGGCCACCAAGCCGCTGGGCCTCGCGACCACGATGGGCGGATGCTCGGAAGTTGCACTCGGCGGTCTGTGTTTGGGCGCCGGTCAGGGATTTCTTGCCGGCAAGTTTGGCTACACCTGCGACAACCTTCTCGGCGCCGAGGTGACAACGGCGGACGGGAACTTGCTTCGAGCCAGTAGCGATCAGAATCCGGACCTTTTCTGGGCGATCCGCGGCGGTGGAGGGAACTTTGGTATTGCGACCAGCTTCGACCTCCAGCTTCACCCCATCGATCGGATTGCTGTTGCAAACCTGACGTGCGGCGTCGCCGAAGCCCCGCGCGCGATGCGAAAGGTGCGGGACTTCGTGGCGTCCATCGGCGATGACGTTTGTGCGTATGCCGGAGTGCTGCCTGCGAATCCCGACCGCACCTTCCAGGCGATGGTTGCATACGAAGGCGCGGGCAATGGCGAAACCGTGCTGGCGCCTCTTGGAGCATCGGATTCGGAGATCACATCCTCGATCAAGTCGGTGCCGTACTTCGAAATTCAGGGGCAGGGACAAGACATTCCAACGTTCAAGCCGATTTATGGCGAGGAGCGGAGCGGATATTTCCGTGAGTTGAGCGACGATGCGATCGACACGATCGGCAAACGTCTCGTGAGCACGCTTCCTCGATGGAGCGGATACGCGCTTTTCTTCGCGAACGGCGCCGCGTCGCGAATCCCGATTTCGGCCGCGGCATATCCGTGGAGAGCGCCCGCGTGGGAGTACTGGGTGCATTCGTACTGGCAAGATCCGAAACTTGCCGGCGGTTCGATCGATTGGGTTACGGCGATGTTTGAATCGCTAAAGCCGTACTCGAGCGGCGCCGTCTACGTGAACATGCTCTATGAAGAAGGCGAAGCGCGCGTGCGCGCGGCGTATGGGCCGAACTACGATCGCCTCGCACAGCTGAAGAAAAAATACGACCCGACCAACTTTTTCCGCATGAATCAGAACATCAGGCCGACAGGTTGATTTCGGGTGCGTACCAAAGCCGAAATCGCCGCGATGCTCTGCGTAGCGGCGCGCGAAAAACGAGCCAACTGGCCCGTACCTGAACCGTCGGTGCTGTACTGAGCAACGGGTGATGCACAGTGGGCGAAGGTGTCGCGAAAGCCGACCGAGAGGAGGGAAAGAACATGGACAAACGGATCTCAATTCGCAGGCCACGCAGCGACGACCGACCGTTGTGGGACGTCTTCTTCGCGCTCAACGGCAGCATCGCTGTTTACGCAGCACACAAGCTCAAGATCTTTTCTCTGCTCGCGGAGCGCGCCCATACCCTGCCCGAACTTTGCGAGGCGTTGAAGCTGGCGCCGCGGCCAGCAGAGGCGCTGCTCTCAATCAGCGCGGCCGCCGGCTTCGTCGAACTGCGCGAGGGACGCTACGGACTGACACCGCTTGCTGAGGACTATCTGGTCGAATCGAGTACCACCTACTTCGGCGCACATTTTGAGCTTCCGATCGGAAACGATTCACTCTTTACGATCGGTAGTGTCGAGAAGGCTGCCCGGACCGACTCACCGCAGGTATACGGCGGAAATGATTGGATGAAGTCGCATGAGGAACGAGCGGAACTCGCGCGCGGCTTCACCCGAAGCATGCACAGCGCCAGCATGGCGCCCGCTTTCGCTTGGCCTGAGATGGTTGACCTTTCAAGTAATCGCGCGATGCTCGATATAGGTGGGGGTTCCGGCGCCCATTGCATCGGCGCAGTCACGCGCTGGCCGCGCCTTAAGGCGACGGTGTTTGACATCGCGCCAGTATGCGAGGTCGCAAGCGAAATCGCGGCCAAGAACGGAGTTGAAAATAAAGTAGGGACGCACGTCGGCGATATTTGGAGCGATCCGTTCCCGGCGGCCGATTTGCACTTCTACTCGATGATCTATCACGATTGGCCGCCAGATAAGTGCCGCTTCCTTACCGCCAAGAGCTTCGCGAGCCTGCCCAGCGGCGGCCGCATCGTCATCCACGAGATGCTGTTCAACGACGATCGGACCGGCCCGTACGCGGTAGCCGCGTTCAACATCGCGATGTTGCTGTGGGTTACCGGTCAACAATACTCGGGGCGGGAACTCACTAATATGCTTGTTGAAGCAGGCTTCAAAAACATCGAGGCGAAACCCACGTTTGGCTACTGGAGCGTCGTTACGGGAGTGAAGCCTTAAACTCGCTCCCCGTCGAATTTCCTCGAATGATTCAGAACATCACGCCGACGAACTGATTTCGCGCCTGGCCTCGCGGAGCATCGCGGCGATTTCAGCTTTGGTGCTCACGCGAAAGCGTACGAACTCGCCTCGCAACTTGAGGTCGGCGAACATCCCGGCTGGGTCTTCATGGAAATGCAGCATCGCACTCGAGCCGCGGTAAAATGTTCCGCGCTTCTTTTCCTTGAGGCCGGCGAGCTTCCTGACCTCCCGCAGAATCGGCTCGATCGCGTCGAGCGCCTCTGGTCCTGCGTGTTTCATTGGTTCATTTTTGGCGCGTCGACTAGTTGCCCAATTCGATTACGTATCCGTCGGGATCGCTGATGTAGGCGAACGGAAACTGTCCGCCATGTTTGCCGCGCCGCAGCAGCTTGCCTCCCGCTTGTTCGACTTGCTTCACCGCCTCGTCCAGTCCTCCGCTCTCGAGCGCGAAGCCGAAATGCGAGACGCCGCCGCCGGCGACCGGTTCGTCCGGTTTGGCAACGCACAGCGTTATTGTGTCGCGTGCACCCGGCGAATGGAGGAACACCATCTCCCGCCCTTCCCAAAAGGCGACCTCAAGCCCGAAGGCCTCCTGGTAGAACTTGAGCGAACGGGCGATGTCCGTGACGTTGAGATTGATATGGTTCAATCCGCGCGCTTTGATCATCTCCGTTACTCCCTATTGTCCTCGGGTTTGGCTACGACGGCGCGGCGGCTTTTTCGGGCGCGCGGAGCAGAACGTTCTCGCGATACAAGTCCTCGATTTCCGCGGGCGTCAGGCCCAGCACCTCTTTGAGGATCGCGTCGTTGTCGCCGCCCAAGCGCGAGGCCTTCAGGTCCGTTCGCTCCGGCCAGGTAGAAAACTTGATCGGCATGCCCGGGATGTCGAATTCGCCGAAAGACTCGTGCTTGACGCGGCGCACCGTCTTGCGACCGCGCAGATGCGGCTGCGCCATCGACTCCTCGACCTTGTAAACCGGCGCGCACGGCACCCGCGCGTCGTCGAGCACCTTGACCGCCGACTCGCGGTCCGGGAACGTCGCAAGCCACTCCTCGAAGATTTGCTTCAGGTCCTGTTTGTTCTTGATTCGATCGCGATTGGTCTTGAAGCGCGGATCCTCGGCCAGGTCCGGCCGCTTCATCGCGCGCCACAGCCGCGCGATTTCGTGCTGCTGCACCACCAGGAACACGTAGCCGCCGTTTGCCTTGAAAACGCCGCACGGGCTGCCGGTCGGATGCAGCGAGCCGCCGCGCTGCGGCACGAATTTGCCCGGCCGTAGCGATACCACCGGCACCGTGAGCTCGTGCATGTGGAAGTAAGTGTCGAGCAGCGACGCGTCGATGTACTGTCCCTCGCCGCTGCGCTCGCGATTGAGCAGCGCGAATCCCACCGCCATCGCCGCCGCGACTCCGGTCGAGACGTCGCCAATCGCCATCGCCGGCACGCTCGGCGCGCGGTCGGGCTCTCCGATTTGATCGATCACTCCGGCAATCGACGCGCCCAGGTAGTCGTAGCCCGGCTTGTAGCTGAGCGGTCCCGTCTGCCCCGCGACCGACACCGAGCACATCACCATTCGCGGATTGCTTTTGCGGAGCGCCTCGTATCCGAAACCCATCTCGGCGATCACGCCGGGCGCGAAATTTTCCACCACCACGTCGATTTTCGGGACCATTGCCAGAAGCAGTTCGCGCGCCCGCGGTTGGCGAAGGTCGAGTGCAAGGCTGCGCTTGGAGTGATTGTGCTGAAAGTAGTAGGTGCTCATGCCGTCGCGGACCAGCCCGAGATGGCGCACGTGATCGCCGCCGACGCTGCGCTCCACCTTGATCACGTCGGCTCCCATCTCGCCCAGGATCCGCGTGCACGTCGGCCCCGCCACGAAGTGCGTGAAATCCAGCACGCGGTAACCCTCGAGCATCCTCGGCTTGTCCATGGCAGGTGTTCTCCCCGAAAGCCCGTGCGTGCAGCCGGCCCGCCGCACCGCATCGATTCGCGCCGCTATCCTAGGGCGGCGGGCGCGCAATGTTCAAACTGGCGGCGCAGCTCGCGCTTACATTCCGCGCTGGGCGTCGCAGTCGGCGCAAATGCCGTAGAGTTCCATCTTGTGGCGCGTCAGCGTGACGCCGAGATCGCGCGCGACGATGTTTTGCATCCGCTCGATCGCCGCATTTTCGAACTCGATAATCCTGCCGCATCGTTCGCAAATGAAGTGATCGTGATGCCGCTCGCCGACTGCCTCGTAGCGCGCCTGGCCCTCGTCGAAATGCCGCTCGTAGAGCAGCGCGCATTCCTTGAGCAGTCGCAGCGTGCGGTAAATCGTCGCGTAGCCGACGTGCGGGTTGATCTTCTTGACCTCGGCGTAGAGCTCCTCGGCGCTGATGTGATGCCCCAGCTCGAAGAACACGCGTGCGATATCGTCGCGCTGGCCGGTGGACTTCAGCCCGCGTTCCTTGAGGCGCGCGTGGAAGGTCTGCATCCGCTGCTCAGCGCTGACCGCGGGTTTGCGGTCGATCACGGTGTGGCCGCCGGACACGGTTTCGCCGGGACGCGGCATCTCGGTGCTCAGGGTTGGGTTGCGGCTCCGACCAGCACGACACGGCGCGCGGCCGGTGAGAGGTACACGGACTCTAGGTCGCGATCGCGCAGCGCCTCGGCGATCACTTCGAGCTGCTCGGACGCGGGCTGATCGCGGTCGATGATCACCAGGTTCTTTTCGCGCAGCCGGCACGCGCCGCCGCGGGTGCGGTAGCCGATCTCACGCAGGATCTTCTCGCGCCGCACCTCGAGGCCCACCTGTTGCGCCGCCTGCGCCAGCTCGTCCACCAGCCCCATCATCCGCGCTTCGCTCAACTCAGACATTGTGGAAACCTGCCCGCACGCGTGTCTGCCGGCGCCGCGACGCAACCTCTTGAGGAATTGCCGCGCCGCGTGTTATCGCGATACCTGTCGCGCAACAGTGTCATATGATCAAGAAGATCCTGGTCGGCATCGACACCTCAGAGCATTCCCGCAACGCGCAGGCCTACGCTTTCTATTTCTCGCGGCTCTTCGACGCGTCGCTGATTGGGCTCCATGTGGTCGATATCGTGTCGATCGAGGGTTCTTTTTTCCATGATATATCAGGTTCGCTCGGCGTGGAACCATATCTGGATTTCTCGTCGAAAATGCGCGAAGTGCTGACCGCGCGCGGACGCTCGGTGCTGGACGAATTCGCCGCCGCCGCCCGCCGCGAGAACATCGCGGCCGAGACCGTGCTCGACATGGGCATCGTCGCCAACCAGATTTGCGACCGCGCGCGCAGCGCCGACCTCGTGATGATCGGGCATCGCGGCGTCAATGAGCGCTTCTCGACCGGCCTGCTGGGCTCGACGGC